>DATGUX010000188.1:0-6594 GCA_035300985.1 Fodinibius sp. | reverse complement strand
GGCGGGATAACCGGCCGGTGGAGAAGAATATCTGAGATGGAATCCAGAAAAAATGACGTTTGGAAGACTAACATACCTTCAACCACCGCCTGCAAAATAATTTCTGGAATATTGTAGCCGATTAGTCCGACAGACTCCTAGCGTTCAAAACTATCCAACGTATCAAATTAATGACCACGACAATCCCGATATAATTTTGAAAGATAGGCAGATTAATTCACTGAGCGAGCGACGAGAAGAATCTGTCCAGCTAACCTGGTATAATACGCTCAATTACGTCTTTTATATTAATAATCACAATTTTGATTTATTAGGAGGCTATTCCCAAGAAACCTACGATTTTAAAAGGGTAGATGCTTCTGGGCGGGATTTATATAACAACGATATACGAGATCTGGGGCAAACGGAAAGTGAATCCCGGGAGATAAACAGTTTACATGAGGATTGGGGGCTGCGCTCTTTTTTTAGCCGAATCAACTATAATTATGATCGTCGTTATTTACTGCAGTTCAACATGCGGTACGATGGGTCTTCCCGATTTCCCGACGGAGACCGATATACCTTTTTCCCTTCAGCATCGGTGGGATGGAGAATATCTGAAGAGCATTTTTGGGAGCCGGTTAAATCGGTTGTCAATGAGCTTAAAGTACGGGCCTCCTGGGGAGAGACGGGGAACCAAAATGTTGGGTTATACACCTACTATGAAAACCTCTCGCTCACACAGAATGCCTACGTCTTTAATAACAACCCTCAGCTGGGCGTAGCCCAGCATGAGGTAGCCAGCAAAAATCTCTCCTGGGAAACAACGACCCAGACGAACATAGGGGTGGATATATCCTTTTTAGACGATAAATATTCTGCGACCTTTGACTGGTACAAAAAGAATACCGACGGTATTTTATTGACGCTTCCTATTCCCGGCGTGGTGGGGTTAAATCCAGCGGCAACTAATGCGGGAAGTGTTCAAAATATAGGATGGGAGTTTGAGGTGACCCACCGAAATGCAGTCAATGATTTTTTCTATTCCATCAGCTTAAATGTATCGGATGTCAGGAATAAAATTACGGATTTAGCTGGAACGGGCCCTTATTATACGGAGGAAAGAGACTGGCAGATCCGAAAGGAAGGGTCGCCTATCGATGCTATATGGGGATATGAAACAGATGGGTTTTTAACCCAGGAAGATCTCGACAATGACTATCCGGTTTACGCATCGGATGCCCAGCCGGGTGATATTAAGTATGTAGACCGGGACGGAGACGGAGTTATCAATGCCGACGATAAAAAAGTGCTTGGATCTACCATTCCCCGCTGGACCTACGGAACCAATATAGATTTAGGATGGAACAATTTTGACTTGAATATACAGCTTCAGGGCGTGGGGAAACGCGACGTTGCCTTGGTAGGAGCCATTACGGAAGCCGGTAGTTGGGAAGGGTTTACGGTGCAGAAGGCCAGCGACTACTGGACGCCTGAAAATAAAGACGCCCGGTTCCCGCGACCCCAAAAGCAAACGCTTAAAAACCAGCAGCCCTCCGATTGGTGGGTGGTAAATGCGTCGTATTTGAGATTGAAAAACCTTCAGCTCACCTATAATATACCAGATAATCTTATTGACAAGGTGGGTTTGCGGTCAGCAAGTGTATTTGTTGGGGGAACTAACCTACTGACCTTTTCTAGCTTAAATGATTGGGGAGTCGATGCCGAAGCTCCAGTTGGGCGAGGAGATTATTATCCACCGGTTAAGACGTACACACTCGGCGTAAGTATTAATATATAGGAACTGATTATTATGAATGTCACTAAGCTTTTTTCTGTAATTATCATAAGTTTTCTGTTAGTCCACGCGGCCGGCTGTACTGATATCCTCGATACCCATCCCGAAGATGAAATAAGCAGCGAGAATTTTTGGCAGAGTGAGAAGGATGCTCGCAGCGCTGTAAGCGCTATATATAATACATTGCCAAATATTGGCAGTGAAATTATGCTGGACAATTTATCCGACATTGCACACACAACCATTCCCTATGATTTCCGGCAAACTATCGAAAAGGGGGAGCATGATAATACGCTTGACTACTTTCAAAATCTGTGGGATAGCCACTATGAAAGTATACGCCGGGCCAATTACTTTCTTGAAAATGTGGATCGCATCCGGGAGAATGATCCGAATGTTTCCAGCGAACTGGTCAGCCGCCTAGAGGCGCAGGTACGCACTATTCGAGCCATGCAGTATATGCGCCTTTCCTTCTTTTTCGGGGATGTCCCTTTAGTGACCAGCCCCTTAAGTACTGAAGAGGGAACGGAAGTAGAGGAAACACCCCGAGAAGCCATTGTCGACTTTATAAAGGAGGAGTTAATGCAAGCCGCCGGTAATCTGCCGCTTGAATATTCGTCTGATAATATTGGCCGCATTACAAAAGGAGCCGCCCTTAGCCTAAAGGCAAGAGCCATGCTATATAATAACCGGTGGCAAGAAGCGGCGGATGCGGCCCAGGCCGTGATGGATTTAGGGACGTACCGGCTATATGATAGTTTTGAAAACTTGTTTAACTATGATGCCCAAAATAATGATGAGGTTATATTGGACCGCCAATATTCTCAGGACGTTGCTAAACACAACTTCTTTGCTGCCTTTGCCCCGCATGGGATGAATGGCGGGGCCCAGATATCGCCAACCCGGACCTTGGTGGAGGCTTTTGAGACTGAAAATGGGTTACCCATTGAAGAAGACCCCCAACATGATAAAAGAGATCCCTATTCTAATCGGGATCCGCGCTTAGATTATACCTTATTCCTTCCAGCGTTCTCTGATGAGGTGCCGGGCGAAATGATGGATAATGACGTGGAGTACGATCCACGGCCGGGTTCAGGAACCGCTGATGAAATGGAGAAGGATCTGGAGCGAACCAAGACGGGCTTCAATATCCAGAAATATGTCAATCCCGAAGATATAGACGATCGCGGTAACAATGGAACTAACTTCATTCTCATTAGATATGCAGACGTTTTGTTAATGTATGCGGAAGCAAAGATCGAATTAAATGAAATTGATAACTCCGTTTACAAGGCTATCAATAAGGTTAGGCAACGCCCTGATGTGGATATGCCGCCTATTAGTAGCGGGAAAAGCCAGGACGAAATGCGAGCCATTGTCCGCCACGAGCGAATGGTAGAGTTGGCCCTGGAAGGGCGTCGTTTTTGGGATATTCGCCGCTGGAAAACTGCTGAAGACCTCATGCAGGGAAATATTCCAGGGATACGATATGTTGAGGTGGGCGGCAATGGATCGATACAAACATATACTTTTGGGGGCACAACCCGCTCATTTGACCCCGAAAGGGATTACCTTTTTCCTATACCGGATCAGGAAATGAAGTTAAATGACAATTTAACGCAAAATCCGGGTTACTAAAGCCGGCCAAAGCTAGTCACGTTATTTGCTTGGATACCTCCGTCCGGAACTGGCCATTAGCCGTGAAAACAACACCCTATTGCTTGGCTTCGAGGCTGAGCTCGAGGGCGATTAACCAATAAGAGAACCACTCCCTATGAGAAGACCCCTTCTTGTTGTTAGTTTACTTACCGTGATCGTTTTTGTGTTGATGGGCTACCAGCAAAAAGAGGAACCTTCAGCCAATGATTCCAATGGCCGACCAAATATTATTTTTATTCTGACTGATGATCTCGGATATGGAGACCTGGGGATTAACTATCAGAATAAACGTGCCAAAGAAGTGCGGCCCGCTCATAAGACTCCTAAATTAGATCAAGTGGCCGCTGAGGGGGTGCGATTTAATCGCCACTACGCGCCTCCCATTTGTGCCCCCTCTCGCGCATCATTGCTACAGGGCGTTCACCAGGGGCATGCTCAGGTTCGTAACAATCAGTTTGACAAAGCACTTTCAGATAACCATAACATTGCAACTGTATTGAAAGCGGCAGGCTATGCTACGGGATTAATAGGAAAGTACTGGCTGCAGGCCGGTGGGGGCACCTCGTTAGAAGACCTTCACGGGGCAACAGTTCTTGATGCTGACCGAGGCTATGGAACGGGCAACATTGTTTCTACCAATATTCGACTGGAAGAAGGCTACCATCCGGCTATATGAGTGGAAGTAAAAATGATAACCTTAGCCTTCAGCTGGAATGGAGTGGCCCGGGACTGAGCCAGCAGCCCCTCCCGTCCAAGCGACTCCATCATTAGAGAAACTTTACAAATAGCACGGATTGATACTCACTTTTCCATCAAGCCCGAAAGGATTGGGCTAACCTTCTATAAACGGGACCAAAGACAAGAAGCAGAGGCCATAATAGCCCGCATTATTCATGAGTGATTAGATTAGGGGCATTTTCCATTTTTAGCAAATACTGGTTGTCCTTGAGTTGATTGTGCTG
Organism: Fodinibius sp.; assembly: GCA_035300985.1. GTDB lineage: Bacteria > Bacteroidota > Rhodothermia > Balneolales > Balneolaceae > Fodinibius. The sequence continues at coordinate 2,196 of DATGUX010000188.1, read as the reverse complement.
TCTTGATTAACCAAACACATGCGGTAATGGTGGCCAACGGCTATAATATGGACCTAATGCAGGAATTTCTCCTGCAAGCAGACGTAGCCCTCCCACAATAAGGTGCTGGTATTGGTTAGTGCTGCAAGTCTTACTGGGCAATTAACTGCCCCAGCAAATCTTGATAGGTAAAAGCCTCCGATAGCCGATAGTAGATGCGTCGTTTCGTTTTCTTGATGGTAGCTCCTACCTTGAGCAGCCTGACCCGTATGGTATGGATTTGCCAGTTGTGGGCTTGGGCGGATGTCGTTTTTTGAATCACTTGTTTGAGCAGCAGGAAAAGTTCATAAGCCAGGCTACTGATCAACAGTCGCAGGAAGTTCGCCCAATACCGATGGCAGGAAAGCCGGTCGGCCAGTTGGTAAAAGGCGGGGCGGGAAAAACCACTATCGGCACGAATGGTAATCTCGGTAGCGGGACAGCAATACCTTATTTTTTGGATCACTTGCTTTAGTATAACCACATACCACCGATTGGAATGGCTGTTGCTCGGCCGCAGGATCGGGACGATAATCTGGCCGGTGTGCTCGTCATGGAAAGAAAGCTTATTGTACATAAACTGCCCATAGAACCCATAGAACATGCTCAGCTGCTGGCGACCATGGGTCGAGCCATGCTTGAAAATTTAGCTATGCTCAAGAAAGCTTCGGAAGGAACGGATTGGTGGGATGACATATCGCAGGCCGAAAAAGCAAGTATTAGGTGTGGAAGAAAAGATGTGAAGGAAGGGCGCACAATATCGAACACAAAATTTATGCAAAAACATGCCTACCGACTGTAATTTCACCTTATCGGATCGGGCAAACCGAGAAATCGATGCAACGCTATCCGATATGGAACAACGATGGGATATAAAAACGGCAAATAAGCTTTTGGTTGACCTTGTTGAACGCTTTGACTTAATAACCAGGAACCCGACAGCGTTTTGAAAATCAGAGGCCTTCCATGGCGTGCGGCGGTCGGTGCTTCCGAAAAGGACGATCATTTATAATGAAGTTCATCCACAAAAACGCCTTATTGAAATCCTGTCTGTTTTTGACGTGAATCAGGACCCCAATTCCCTTTCTCTACGCAAATAACATTTTTTCTGAAATAGGCTAAACCAGACCAGCATAATTCGAACCGGTCGGCTGGTGGTGGCCGATATCCTGGGAATACCTGCAAGCCCGCGGGCTCCAAGCCGTCGTCTTTACGAAGTCCCATCCTAACTGCTCCAAAGCGTGTAAGCGCGAATATGAAATGAAGGGCTACCCCCAAAAAAGGCTCTGATTCCGTGATACACAGTATTTTGAACCAGGGACGTAAAAAATGAAATGCCTAAGGTGTTGGTAAGGACGGGCTGGGTGAGCTATTCCTTTTAAGGGAGGCCAGCCGACCAGCTATAGTTTGAGGAATCCATTTCTTTTGATCCTGTAAATCCGTCCAATTTTCATCGGTCATCTTTATTATCCACATTTGTCCACGAATAGAATCCCCTGTTTTTCCAGTTTTTAACCGATAAGTACACGGCATCGGAATCACCTATATTTGTACTATCGGCATAGGCATTTAACACAGTACCAATTTGTTCAAAGGCTTTTTCATCTTGGTAAACGTAGTAGGTGACGTGGCTATATCGTTTCCCAACTTTCGGGTAGGGCTTAATGCCGTAATCGGGAAAGGTAAATGCGTTAAGATTAAACGAGCTCTTTAAGGTTCGCTCAAGTTCATCACACTTTTCTTTAGCTTCCGGCCTATCACCGCGGCACATATATGCAAACGACCGTTCGGGATACCGCCAGAATGTGTTAGTTCGCGGATCAATAACATTGGTTTGGGGGGCACTCACTGCGAGGGATGAGTCGGTAACGGTTAGCCCCCATTTCTCACAGAAAAAAAAGCATCAGATTCCTTAACTTATTGGCAGACAATTGATTAAACCAAGATAAAAAGGAATCTGATGCCGACAGTGTGTAAGGAAGATAATCACCTTAAACTTGAGTTTCAACAAGCTGACGGACGCCGGGTAGTAGCTGATTTTGGGGGCGGTGATATTACCTCTGATGGAGGTAGCTTACTTGTTCGGCAGGTGGCCAGCCGCAGCAATATGTTGGCGGACTTCGCCGATTGCTTTACGGACCATCGAGATACGGAACGGACCGATCACAGTATTGAGCA
>DATGUX010000187.1:0-12055 GCA_035300985.1 Fodinibius sp. | reverse complement strand
CCTTCGGGAATATAAGGCTCCATGGTTTTAAAGGAAGGGCGCCCGTAAAATAAGGTGCGCAGTGCCCAGGCCGGTCGACTCATAATCTGCAGGATATTACGAAATGTCATACGCGGCGGCATTGACAGGCCATTTTTAATTTCCTTGGACCGATAGCCGAAAGTCGGCACATCAGACAAAATAACCAAGGTTGAACAGCCCGCATCCGCCGCTCGTTGGAGCAATTTATCCCTTAAATCATCCTCCGCCGGATGATAGAGCTGAAACCAGGCCTGCCCTTCCGTTATCTCACTGATCGTCTCAATACTGGCCGTACTTACCGTGCTTAGCACAAAAGGAATGTTATATTCAAAAGCGGCCTTGGCTAAGATCTCGGGCGTTCCGGGCCAAAACAATCCCTGTAGTCCCACCGGGGCAATGCCAAAGGGGGCATCATACACATGACCGAATAACTCCGTTTTTAGATCAGAGCCGCTATGCTCACGAATATATTGCGGCATCAGCTCAATGTCCCTGATTTCGCGGGTATTTTTTCGCAGGTTAACCTCCTCATTACATCCGCCCGACAGATAATCAAAAGCGAAGCCCGGGATGCGTTGTTGGGCCTTCCGTCTCAAATCCTCGACTCGGGGATATTGGGGATCATATTCTACATCCATAGGACTCTATATTTAAATATTTGCTTCTAAGGGTGCTTAGCAAAACCAAACTTGTCATCCTGAATTTCACCGTAGGTATCCCTTTGGGAAGTTCGGGATCAATGTTTAAATGCTTATAAGTCAATCTAAGATTCTGAAACAAGTTCAGAATGACAAGAAGATGGGGTTTTACAAAGCCCTCAATCACTAACTTAAGATTGACAAGACTTGCTTTAAAACAATAATTCTCTTTTTTCATACCTTAGTGAATTTAAGGAATCACGATATACAAAATGTTACTGTTACAAAACATTAAGCAAATAAGATATCAACTAATTGCCCGATCGAGGTGCACATAGCCGCCGTCCACGTTGATAATTTGGCCGGTGGTGTGAGAGGATCGCTCCGACAGCAGAAACAGGATGGAATCGGCAATCTCCTCCGGCTTGGTCATCCGCTGGCCCAGCGGGACCTTGGACTCCACCTTCTTCTTCTCTTCCTCAGGGTGATCAAACTGTTTGAGCCATTTCTTATAGGCAGGGGTGTAAGACTCGGCAATCACCAGGGCATTCACCCGGATGTTGTCTTTCCGCAAGTCGAGCGCCCATTCCCGCGTAAGTGCCAGCACCCCGCCTTTGGACGCGGCATAGCCCGAGGTGCCGCCCTGCCCGGTAACAGCGACCTTGGAAGCAATATTGACAATGGGGCCGGACGACTTCTTCAGATGCGGCAGCGCCGCCTTGGTGACTGCAAAGAAATGCCCCAGATTCAATTTGAGAGAATCCATAAACTCTGCGTAGCTATGATCTAATCCCACGCCGTCATTGATACCCAGGTTGTTCACAAGTCCTTCAATGCGCTCATATCTTTCGACTGTTTGCCGGACTGCTTTTTGGCATTCTTCCGGTCCGGTCAGGTCAGCCTGGATAAAAAACGTATCTTTTCCCTGTTCTCTGATCTCCTCTGCCAGCTTTTTTCCGCGAGGGTGCTTATCCACGATGACGGGAATACCTCCTTCCCGAGCAATGTGCCGGACAGTCACCTCGCCGATGCTGCCGGTTCTACCGCCTCCACCCGTAACAATGATAACCTTGTTGGAAAGTTCTAAATTCATACAGCTTACTTTTCTGTCTTGTTGATATTAGGCTTCGATAACCGGGTTATTCAGTTCTCCAATACCTTCGATCCAGGTGCGCATCGTATCGCCGGGCGTCAGGTAGATGGGGGGCTTACGGCTGAAGCCTACGCCCTGGGGAGTGCCGGAAGCAATAATGTCGCCGGGTTCAAGCGTAAAGGAGTGTGACAGGCGGGATACGAGATCGGCCACATCGAAAATCATATTTTTAGTGTTATCATCCTGGAGGGTTTTGCCGTTGACTCCGCACTGGATATTAAGATCCTGAGGGTCGGAAATTTCATCGGCTGTTACAATCACCGGGCCCATCGGGCAGAAGGTATCCAGCGACTTGCCGCGCACCCATTGTTCGTCACTGAACTGCAGGTCACGCGCCGACACATCATTGATCACGGTGTAACCAAATACATGGTCCATCGCATCTTCGGGTGATACATTTTTCGCTTTTTTGCCGATGACGATGCCCAGTTCCACCTCGTAGTCCACTTCCTGAGTAAGTTCAACCGGAATTTCCACGGCATCGGTCGCGGAGATAATTGAAGAGCTGAACTTGGTGAAGACCAGCGGGGTATCGGGCACTTCCATCTTCGACTCGGAAGCGTGATCCATATAATTCAGGCCGATGGCCACAATTTTAGGTGGATTTTGAACCGGCGCGGCAAAACCTTCGGTGCTCACCTCTTGTCCGCTGTCGGCATGCTTATCCAGTTTCTGTCGCAGGTTATCGAGTTTCGCCTTGCCGCTTTGAATAAGCTCCATCAGTGTGCCTTTAAATCCAAGGTCGGCCAACGGTATGCTTCGATTGTTACTAATTACTACTGGGGTTCCGTCTTTGAGAGTGGTTAATTTCACGGGGTAGTTTTTTTAATTAATGTGTTATGGAAAAGTATATTTGGGATCAAGATTATGTTATAATAGAGCAAATATCCAGTTGGATAAGCTAAGCACATAATATGCGGTGGTTATATCTACCGAAAGTTTTTGGAAGAAACCATCGTGCATTTTTTCTGCATGTCCCGAACAATCCCGTAAGGGAAAGCAAGGGATGATTCCTCGATATAATTGCTAACTACTTTATATTTAAAGGTGAAAATTATTTAAATTTTAATTTTTGTGGTCTCTATAGCGGGGTCAAGTTCAGAGCGAGCTATAGAAGAACATGAATATAACCAAAAATGAATGTATTGCAGACCATTCGGGGGCTATTTATTAGCCGGTAAACGCATTAAAATATAAAATCATAGTTTATAGCCAATGATTAATATTTGTCATTAGGTGGTTTGCTGAGGTATTGACCCGAAAGGTAACATTTATGATTGCTAACGAGCGCCTTAAAAATCGCAAGCTATATCTTGTCAGTAAAAGAACAGGAAAACAAATTCGACTTAAGGGAAAGGCCCAAAATGACAAGTTGTTATTTAACGTAGATATCAGTGGAGGAGGGTTTAAATTTTTTGCAATAAGATAAAAATCTGTTATCGCTCACCCTGCTATCTTTATCGATATCACGTGATATTCCACAAGGTGGTTAAAAAAATCTATGATTAGCTCTTAGGTCATAATGCTTTTGGTTGCATATAAATATTAGATTTTTGCTCCACTTATAATAACTCTTAAGCTGGCTTTAAAAGCATTTACACAACTTAAAAGCAGGTATGAAAATTCAAAATACTTATCCTTGAACTGAAAATAGTATGACAATAGAAAAAATACTTTGTGTGCTCTTCTTTTCCTTTTTAGTGACTCCGGCTATGAGCCAACAGCTGGAACCATACGGTCCTGTTCCTTTGGAGCGACAAATGGAGTGGCAGGAAATGGAATTTTACGCTTTTGTCCACTTTAATATGAATACCTTCATTGATGAAGAGTGGAGTTATGGTGATGCAGATCCTGCAAACTTTAATCCTACCCAATTTGATGCGCGGCAGTGGGCTCGGCTGGCCAAAAAAGCGGGAATGAAAGGGATCATCTTAACGGTTAAACACCACGATGGTTTTTGCCTTTGGCCCTCCGACTACACCGAATACGATGTAGAAAATAGTCCCTGGAGAAGTGGGCAAGGGGATGTAGTCCAAGCGCTGCGGGAAGCGACTAATGAATATGGTCTTGAGCTGGGTATTTATCTTTCACCGTGGGACCGGCATCATGCTGACTACGGGAAGCCGGAATATCTGACCTACTTCAGAAATCAGTTGCGTGAACTGCTCACCGAATACGGGGACATTTTTGAGGTCTGGTTTGACGGTGCCAACGGGGGTGATGGTTATTACGGAGGGGCCAACGAAACGCGGAATGTAGATCGCAAAAGCTACTACGAATGGAAAGAAACCTTTGATCTGGTGCGAAAGCTGCAGCCGGAAGCGGTTATCTTTAGTGACGCTGGTCCCGACGTGCGCTGGGTGGGGACCGAAGCGGGTTTTGCCAATAAGACCAACTGGAGCCTGCTGCGGCGCGATGAAGTATGGCCCGGCTGGCCCCATTATAAGCAGCTTCGCTCGGGACATGAAGACGGGACCCACTGGGTTCCCGCTGAAGTCAATACCTCTATCCGTCCGGGTTGGTATTATCACGCTTCGGAAGACCACCAGGTTAAGTCGCTTCCCGAACTGATGGACGTGTATTATCACTCCATCGGCCGAAACGCGACCTTCCTGTTGAATCTTCCCGTAGACCCGCGCGGGCTGGTACACGAGGCCGACTCAGCCCGGCTGATGCAGCTGGCTGATCAGATAAGGAAAGATTTCGATGACAATCTGGCGATTGAAAAGCCGGTGGAGGCCAGTAATATTCGTAACAATGATGATCGCTACGATCCAAAACATATAACGGACGGCAATCCGGAAACCTACTGGGCTACCGACGACGGGCTGCTTCAAGCCTCATTGACCATTGATTTGGAAAATCCACGAGTGATCAACCGTTTTTTAGTTCAGGAATATATTCAGCTGGGTCAGCGCGTTAAAGCATTTACCATTGAAGCGCTTACCGAACAGGGCTGGAAGCAAGTGGCTGATGAAACGACGATCGGATATAAACGCATTCTGCGATTTCCTGATATAAAAGCCTCAAAAATTCGTTTTTCAGTGACCGATGCCAAAGCGGCTCCGGTCATTTCAAATATTGAACTCTACAGGGCGCCAAAGATACTCAGTAAACCGAGTGTTTGGCGATCTCATCAGGACACCGTACACATTGAGGCGGCTGATCGGGATGCAGCTATTTATTATACAACCGATGGGACGTCTCCGTCTCAAGATTCGCAGCAGTATAAAAAGCCCTTTCACTGGCCCCAAAAAGGTTCCGTTCGTGCGGTAGTTATAGATCCCCATACTGGCAAAAGCAGCCCGATAACTGCTAAGAAATTTGATATCAGCAAGGCCGAATGGGCACTGGTTCATCCGGCAGGTGAATCTGAAAAAGCTGATGCGATGTGGGATGGACGCGGGTCCACGCGATGGGGAACCAAAATTAGCAATCTTCCCGGCAGCATAACTATTGATCTTCGAGATCACTATACGCTTGACGGAGTTACCTATTTACCGGATCAAGGGCGTTATGCATCAGGTATTGTTCGCCGGTATAGAATTTATATAAGTGACGATGGTGAAGAATGGCAGTAAGTAGCTAAGGGAGAGTTTTCCAATATTCGTAATAATCCTGTTACCCAACAAGTACGTTTCCCGGCAACCGAAGGGCGTTACCTTCGATTCGAGGCTACTGAGATTGTTGATAATGCCGAACAGCTGCGAATTGCAGAATTCGGCGTGCGTACAGAAATAGAATAGGGGGATATTATTCAGATTATATTTGCACGAATATTTTTATTTAACATTGCGGTTACCCTCCTTTTCCTTTCAGGATGCGGTGGTCAACGGATTTATGTTTCTCCCTCGGGAGATGATGCGGGTGCCGGCACAGCAGATGCTCCTTTCGCGATGCTGCAGGCGGCTGTGGAAAAAGCCCGTCGCATGGCGGACTCACCTGAAATCGTACTACAAGGGGGCACCTATTATATGGAAAAGCCGGTGGTATTGACTCCCGAGATTCGGGTACAAAGCAAAATCCATTGACCATCCGCTCACAAGTGGGGCAAAAGGTCACTATAAGTGGAGGAAGACGACTGGATATAAGCTGGCAACCTCATCAAGATAGCTTGGTCAAAGCAGCTGTTAAAGGTAAGGATTTTGAGCAGCTATTTATTAATGGAGAGAAACAGCACCTGGCACGATATCCTAATTTTCGGGAAAATGTGTATCCTTATAACGGCTGGGTGGCCGATGCTATTGATCCGGAACGAGTAAAAAGCTGGAAAGATCCCACAGGAGGCTACGTACATGCACTGCACTCTGGGCGGTGGGGCGGGTTCCATTACCGTATCACAGGTAAGAAAAATGATGGAGCATTAGCTTTGAAAGGGGGCTGGCAAAATAACCGGCCCAGCGAGATGCATCCCAAGTATAGATTTGTTGAAAATATCTACGAAGAGCTGGACACCCCCGGTGAATGGTATCTGGACCGGCAAACCGACACCCTGTACTATTATCCTCCGGATAGCATTAATATGGAGAGTGCCCGTATCGAAGTATCCGGACTAAACCATCTTATGGAGTTTCGCGGGTCGCAATCTAATCCCGTGCGTAATATTGTGATTGATGGCCTGACCTTTGCCCACACCGGGCGCACCTTTATGAAGACGAAAGAACCGCTGCTGCGTAGCGACTGGACGATCTATCGGGGCGGAGCAATCTTACTGGAGGGAACAGAGCGGATCACCATACGAAATTCAGATTTCAAGCAGTTGGGAGGCAACGCCATCTTTATTAGCCGTTATAATCGCAATGGTGAAGTTTCGGGGAACTATATTCATGATATTGGGGCCAGTGCGGTAAGTTTAGTAGGAGATCCCGGAGCGGTTCGTTCGCCCTCTTTCCAGTATCAGGAGTTTGTACCGGCTGCCAGCATAGATACGACGTCGGGACCCAAGACCGATAATTACCCATCACAGATTGTGGTCGAAGACAATCTGATCCGTCACATCGGCCGGGTCGAAAAGCAGGTAGCCGGAGTGCAGATTTCGATGTCTGCTGATATCGACGTACGGCATAATACCATTTATCACGTGCCGAGAGCGGGAATTAATATCAGTGATGGTACCTGGGGCGGTCACCTGATTGCCTACAACGATGTCTTTAAAACGGTACTGGAAACCAGCGACCACGGGGCCTTTAATTCATGGGGGCGGGACCGGTTTTGGCATCCCAACCGTGCAGTAATGGACAGTTTGGTACAGGTACATCCCGATTGGATCAAACTGGACGCCATCGCTCCTGTAGTGATCCGAAATAACCGATTCCAATGTGACAATGGCTGGGATATTGATCTGGATGACGGATCGAGCAACTATAAAATTTATAATAACCTGTGCCTGAGCGGCGGGATAAAGTTACGGGAAGGCTTTGACCGAACCGTGGAAAATAATATTACGGTGAATAATGGTCTGCATCCGCATGTATGGTTCGCAGAAAGTCACGATACGGTCCGTAATAATATTTTTATGAATCGAATCCAGGATATAAGGTTGCAGGGATGGGGAGACATGATCGACTATAATTTTTATAGTGATAGTACCTATCTGGCCTATGCTCGAAAAAACGGAGTAGGTAAACATAGTGTTGCCGGGGATCCCCGCTTCAAAGCTCCCGAAGATGGAGATTACAGAGTCATGGAAGATTCGAAAGCGCTGGATGCTGGATTTGAAAACTTTCCCATGGATAATTTTGGAGTAACTTCCGAGCGCTTGAAAAAGCTCGCTGCCATCCCCGAATTTCCCATGCCTAAGCATTCAAAAACTCAGAGGAAGGGAACCACCAGGGAATGGTTGGGAGCCAAAATAAAGTATACCGAAACCCTTGGTGAACAGTCGGCCGCAGGCCTTGACCAGATGGCCGGAGTGTTAATTTTACAAGTCGATTCAAACAGTTCTGCTGCCAAGGCCGACCTGCAGGAAGGAGACGTCATTATAGAAGTCAATGGAACATCCATAAACACGCTGCAAAAATTATTTGAAGTGTACCAAGGCCATAAATGGAAGGAGCAGCTAAGGTTGTCAGTAGTTCGAAACCAACAAGTCCAAGAGCACCATTTAAACTTACATTGATGGTTGTATTCTTTAGTGAACTATAGGAGCTTCCAGAAACAGTAAATAAGGCGGTATGGATTTTAAAAATTTTAAAGTCGAAAACGGATAGGAGATGGGCAAAACAGCCTTTTTCATAGCATGCACGCTCATTTTGTTAGTGCCAGGGGCAATGTATGGGCAGTCATCTACGGGAGCTCTCAATATAGGCGCATCGATCCAGCCGATAGCCAAAGAGAATATTTTCCGGGATCCTGATTATTATAATTGGGGAAGTTCTATCATCAAAGGAAGTAAAGGCAAGTATCATCTTTTTTATTCGCGTTGGCCACGCAAGCTGGGCTTTTCGTCATGGCTGACCCATTCTGAGATAGCCCATGCAGTCGCCGAATCCCCAGAAGGCCCTTACCAATACGTAGAAATAGTCTTAGAGGGCCGGGGAGGCAACCAATGGGATGCCATTACCGCCCATAATCCCAAAATTAAATATTTTGAGGGGAAGTATTACCTCTACTATATCGGCACTCATGTCGGGAGACATGCCGTAAGAGAACAAAAGCGAAAAGAAATTGGCGGTACCGGTGGTAGTCACCCAATGTGGGATGTGCTGCGGGATAACCAGCGTACGGGCGTAGCGGTTTCGGAAAGTTTGCAAGGTCCGTGGAGGCGTAGCGGGAAACCAATTCTAGAACTGAGCGGCCCGATAACAACTATAACGGTGAACCCGGCCCTAACGCAGGGTCCTCAGGGAACTTACTACATGATTGTGAAAGGAGATAAGCCTAATGAAGAAAGGTTTATACGAAATCAGGCGATCGCAATAGCCCCAAATCCGGCGGGCCCTTTTGAAGTGCAGGAAACTCCGGTTATCGATTATATGGATACCGAAGATGCCTCTGTATGGTACGATGAAAATTGGAAGCGGTTTTACGGAGTGTTCCATGCCCATGATTTTATTGGCCTGATTAGCTCAATCGATGGACTGACCTGGCGCAAAGCTGATCATTATAAGGTCATATCTAAAATATTAAAGCGGAAAAATGGAGAAATTATTAGACCGGATCGCATGGAGCGTCCTTTTGTTTATATTGAGAATGGAAGACCATGGGTGTTATCTTTGGCCGTAAAAAAGGGGGCCGATTCGTTTAGCGTTTTTGTTCCACTGCGAGAGTAGTGTATTAAGGCTATCCGGATACTCTGGATGCGAGTTCTTCCAAACGGTAGATATTTTATTATTCCAGTGAGAAGTTCAAAATTTGAAATCAAAAATAATTATCTGTTATGAAAAAAAGTCTATTATTATCTGTACTAATGTGGATATTCATCTTTGCAGCCCAGGGGCAGGAGCAAAAGATACAAACCAACTTGGGAATCACTGGACAGCCGCTCGACTCCGCAGTGGTTTACGGACGCTAAATTTGGGATCTTTATCCATTGGGGGGGGTATTCGGTACCGGCCTGGTCGCCGAAAGGTACCTATGCGGAATGGTATCAGTACTGGCTGCAGACCAAGTCACTGGCCGGCAACGGCAACTTTAATGGCAAGGAAGTATATGAATATCATAAAAGCACCTACGGCCCCTTTTTTCGATACTATGATTTTGCCAAGCAATTCAAAGCTGAACTTTTTAATCCGGATCAATGGGCCCAGCTGTTTGAACAGGCCGGTGCTAAATATATGGTCCTGACCTCCAAACACCACGACGGCTATGCCCTATGGCCAAGTAAGGAGGCCGGCCAAGCGCGTGATTTTCCGTGGAACAGCGCCGAAGTGGGGCCCAAGCGAGATTTGGTAGGAGATCTGGCCAAATCAGTTCGTAAAACGGACGTGAAATTTGGCCTCTATTATTCATTGTTTGAGTGGTTTCATCCTTGGTGGAAAAACGACAAGCAACGGTATGTTAATGAACATATGATCCCCCAGTTTAAAGATCTGGTGACGCGCTATAAACCATCGATTGTGTGGCCCGACGGGGAATGGAGTATGGAAGCAGAACAATGGAAATCAAAAGAGTTGCTGGCGTGGTTGTATAACGAATCTCCGGTGGGGGACTCTGTAGTGGTAAATGACCGCTGGGGCAAAGGGACCCGGCATAATCATGGAGCCTACTATACTACAGAATATGAATCAGGTCTGGAAGCGGGGCACCCGTGGGAAGAGACCCGGGGAATGGGATTTTCATTTGGCTATAATCGTAATGAGGATATAGAAGACTACAGTTCGGCCCAGGCGCTTGTCCTATTGCTGGCTGATGTGGTATCGAAGGGAGGAAATCTACTGTTGAATATTGGGCCTACCGCTCACGGAAAAATACCACCTATTATGCAGGAACGGCTGTTGCAAATGGGCGAATGGTTGCAAATAAACGGCGAGGCGATTTATGGCACACGTCCCTGGGAAAAACCATATCAATGGTCGGAGGGTAAAAGAGAATTTGAGACAGAAGATCAAGTCTACCTGGGAAGTGACTATATTCTCAAGCAAACGGTTGATCCTGCCCGGGGCCAGGCTATAAAAGAGGCTTTTTTTACACGGAAGGAAGATAATTTATATGTTATTGTCCCAAACTGGCCAAAAGAAAAGCTTGTGGTGGATTCCCTGACGGTTTCTGAGCATGCGTCGATACAGCTTTTGGGTTCAGAGAAAAATCCCGAATGGGAGCAGGAAGGTGCTGATCTTATAATTTATCCTCCGGAGCTGCCGGTAGATAATAGCTTGAGCGACTATGCTTATACCTTTAAGATTTCGGATTTTCGTTGATATCATGCGCTTTTAAGATGTAATTTTATAAAGGAGGCTTTGAAAAACCTAAGCGCTCCGAAGGAGTTGGACTCCTGAGGCGGGAGTGAAACTCCTTTACAGCGTTTTAGTTTGGTTAATTTGAATTTTAGACATGATAAAAGGGGGGCAAAGTCTCCTATAAAAACATCCATGCAAAAAACAGACGCTCACCAGCATTTCTGGAAATATAACAGCGATGCCCGCGGCTGGATCACCGATGATATGAACGTACTGCGGCGCGATTTTATGCCGGCAGATTTAAAAAAAGGCTGGATGTCAGGGAGAGACATGAGCAAAGAAAAAAATGTGAGATAAGCAGGTATATCACTTTTTAAAATGGAATACATCCCGCAGAAGAAATTTTCCCATTGTTTTATACCGCAATTCTTTTAATTTTCGCAGTCGCTCAATTTCAATTTTCAATCATCTTTGATGCCTTCGTACCACCGACAAGATCCGGTTCTTCTGAAACTCAATTCGGCCACAGTCACAGCCCTGAACAATGCTAATATCCGCTGTCTGGAAGATCTTTTTTCTCTTACCGAAGATGATATCTACAGCATCTCTGGGATAGGCAAAAAACGCGGGCGGGAAATCCTGGAGTTGTTGCACTCGTTGCCATTCGACTATATGGGCGACGCACTGCCTGACAACCCGGAGCAGGATCCCTATGCGGGGGTTGATTCTACTCTTGCAGAAGCGTTGTCAAGTAGTTTTTACTACAGTGACAAATACCTGACCCGGGGGCTCAGGTATTATCAAAACGGTCGGGTAGGCCAAATAAAATTGGTCGATGAAGCTACGCAGGAATACCATATTGCCGTCGCCGGGTCCCGGCAATATAAGGTTAAACTGTTGTTGGAAGCGGAGCACGAGTTGCAGGTGCACTGCAGTTGTCCGGCCTTTACCCAATACTATGGAGCCGACTGTAAACACATCTACGCCGCTACTTTGGCACTGGCCGAACAGCAGCGGTTGATGCGGTTCGAAGCCGACACCTGCGGGGATTACGCCTACCGGCAAATGCTGCGAAGCCTGAAAAATGCCCGGTCGGACCTTGCCTTTAAAAATAGCAAAGCGCTTGAATATATGCTGGTGCAGGATCAGGGCAGCTGGAACCTGTATCCCAAACAGGTTTATCCGCTGCTGAAGGCAGCCCAAAAGCAAACCTACAATTACGGAAATTACCGGTGGAGCGATCCCTGGAGTGATGTTTCGCCCGGCAATCCCAAAGACCGGATGATTGTATCGTACCTCAAAAATATGGAGGCGGCGGGCAATTCTTACAGTTATAGTAATAACAGCAATACGATCTATTCACTGGGCGACGCCCTGGATCTTTTGACTGAGCGTACGGTTTATCT
>DATGUX010000186.1:0-2023 GCA_035300985.1 Fodinibius sp. | reverse complement strand
CTCATAGCTTTAGCGACGTGGCGGTTTATGAGGAAGTATTTCAAAGCTCTTTCTTAATAGTTTATTGGCCAATTACCGCTCCCGGTATAGCCTGATAAGGTTTGACAGGGCGTAGGTAAGCAGAAAAATAGCGATAAGGTAACCCACCGAGTCGGGATTGATGATAATAAGAAGAGCAATGAGAAGGGTAAGGCCGCCGATGAAAGCAAAGCCAAAACTAAGCAGTAACAGCAGCCCGAAGAGACCCAGAAATATCGCAAAGGTGATGGGGATCAGCTCCGGGAATATAAGGATGAGAATACCTGCAATAATCGGGATGATTGCCAGGGGCGTGGGTATCCGAAAGGGAATGAAAAGCGCTCCAAGGGCAATCAGGTATCCGCCCGCAATGAGGTACAAAAAGTTGGGATAAATCAGGGTCAGGATGCCGGTTGCCAATGCCAGCAGGGCATTCCATAAGTGGTGACGATTGCGGTTGTCGTCGTGAATCTCAATGCGGTATTGGGTTAGCATAGACTTGAACTAAAGTTTTCCAAAATTCAGTGGTTTTTAATGTATCACAAATATTTCAGAATTGGGAATCAGGAATTGAAAATCGAAGAGTCTTAACTTTTAGAAGAACCCAGCATCTGTTATCCGCCATCCGCTATCCAACATCTAATACCCAACCTCCCTCTCTCCGTCCTTCCATTCAATAGTAGAAGCTTTTTCAGCATCAAAAGTATCCAGAGAGCGTATCCACTGATCGTCCTGCCAGATGCGGGCATAGCCCTGTTCCAGCGGGGCGTTGGGGTTTTGGGCCTTTAGCCGATGCTGCAGCCCGCTCAGCTCGTTTTGCTTTTTCATGAACAACACTTCCCGCCGATGGTGCAGCCGCTCACCCAGTCCTCGGATGTGGTCAGCCACTCCGGCTACCTTTTGCTGTATGGCCTGCATAGCATGAGATTTTACCAATTGTTGGATCCGTTCTTTTTGACTGGAGAGCCGTTCTTCTATAGCCGTGTGCAAGCGGGTGGAAAGATCATCCGTAAATAACCGCACTTCATTAATGTCGGGAGCAGCTAAAATTGCTGCCTGGGTAGGCGTGGCGGCCCGGGCGTCGGCCACAAAATCGGTGATGCTGAAGTCCACTTCGTGTCCCACCGCGCTAATGGTTGGCACTTTGCAGTCAAATAGTGCACGAGCTACGGCTTCTTCATTGAAGGGCCAGAGGTCTTCCAGCGAGCCCCCGCCGCGGCCCACAATCAGCAGGTCCACTTTTTGAGCATCAGAAAACCAGTTGATAGCCTTCACCAGCTCCGGTGCGGCGTGAACGCCCTGTACGCTGGCGTGATGCAGCAGCACTTTGGCTACCGGCCAGCGGCGCTCGAGGGTGTCGCGGATATCATGGAAAGCGGCTCCGGTGGCCGAGGTTATTACCCCTATTTTAAAGGGAAATTGAGGCAGGCCCTTCTTGTGTTCATCTTCAAACAGTCCTTCTTTTTTGAGCTGTGCTTTAAGTTTTTCAAAAGCTTCCTGCAGTGCGCCCTTGCCCGCTTGCTCCACCGAACGTACAATCAGCTGGTATTTACCGTGAGGAGGATAGACCTGGATATCTCCGCCGGCAATGACCTGCTGTCCGTCAGCCAGTTCGATGCCGAGGCGCTGATTAACCCCGCGCCAGATGACGCACGACAGCTGCGCGCTCTCATCCTTGAGGGTAAAATAGGTATGTCCGCTGCGGCTGGTGGATGCATTGCTGACCTCTCCCTCCACTTGGATATCCAGAAAATTACCCTCTAAAAGGGCTTTGATATCCTGAGTGAGGTCAGAAACGGAAAGCGTTTTGGGAGTAAATAGATCAGGTTGAGACATAATAAAAATTAAGATGGCCTGGTGACGCTGTAGTTAGCCCGGAACGGTTCGTTAAAAGTAGCTAACAACTTATATTTTAAATCTGTGTTTTTCTGTGGCTTTTGTATATTAGCACTTAAAAATAACACAATGTTTGTATGAGTTACACACCTAATTTGCTGCTGAAGAA
>DATGUX010000185.1:0-2637 GCA_035300985.1 Fodinibius sp. | reverse complement strand
ACTTCCGGGATCAATAGTTAATATCATTCCCAGGACGAGGGAGACTAAGAAAACCAAAAACAGGCCTCCGATATTTGTTTTCACAGACAGCCAGCCCAGCTTCTCGTCAGCCAGGGTGACGGCCAGAGCCATGGCCACATTGGGACCCATAAGCGGAGCAATAACCATAGCACCAATAATTGCAACCACATCATCATAGACGAGCCCTACTGCTGCAACCAGCGTGGAGAGGATAACCATTGCCAGATAGGCCGGCGTCATCTCGGAACCGTTGATAACATCGGTATATAGTTCCTCGCGGCTAACGCGTCCCGGCCCGTTGGCCTCTTCATCGGCAGCATCTTCCCCATTCTCATCTTCCTCATTAATTTCTGGCTGAGGCAGCGTGGCTTCCACCGAAAAAAGCATGACACGAAATCCTTCCACATTGCCGAATTTTTCGCTCAGGGTATCGGAGATATTTTCGGTCTGCTCTACATCCAGCAGCACCCTTAAGACGGCACAGCCATCCTCCAGGTCGTCGGTCCACAGCCCGAGAATATTTTTGTCCTCTACTATTTCCCTTGCCTCTTGAGCCGTCTCCGGCGGGGCAATGAGCTCCATCATCCGTAAATCCATGCACGCAATTCATCTTATTTAGGTTTCTAACAGGGTACAAACTATGAGGATTATAATAAAGGGAAACCCACGCATCATATAATTACCATTGATTACTATCGGTTATATCGATATCTATGGATAGTTCCAATCACTAAAAATAAGGACAAAAACAGCTTACTATCCATGTCATTTACTAAAGAAGAACTTAATCAATGGGAACCGATCGTCCGGACGTTTATTGAGCGTTCTCGTCCGCCTGAACATCTCCGATCGCAAGTTGACTTGGCCTATACTATTGACGATCAGAACATTATTATATTCGAAATTCGTCCTCAATGGGATGATCCAGAGACCAAAGTGAAAAATAATGTGGCCAAAGCAACCTGGGTCCGAAGCCAGCAGGTATGGAAAATCTACTGGCAGAAGCGTGATTTGAAGTGGCACCCCTACGAGCCATTGCCGAAGGTTGACAGCCTGGAAACCTTTATCAAAGAGGTGGATGAAGATCCGAATGCCTGCTTTTTGGGATAGGCTGTGACCATTCTATCACAGTTTAGTAACACTGCCAAAGATGATCAAAGACTTAATTTTGGCCCTGGACCAAGAGCAGGAGAACTACTTGTCGGATAAATAAAAACCTATGGCATTGCCAATGTTGACAACCAAATAACAGTTGAAAGACAAGAGCCGGCGGCGCATTATCATACTGTTAAAAATGAAGGTGCGGGAAATCACACTACCTAATAAATAACCCCCAAATCTCTTTAATCCCATTAGGCTAAATTTTGCTCACTGCAAAGACCGTTAATACACAACTGCAGTTTTATTCCCCCGCTTTAATCCCATTTTCTCAACTTCTACTGATTTAAAAATTCAAAAGAGGTAAATACCGGAAGCTCTGATTTTGAATAATCATCTGTATTACGAGTTACGATAGAACTACAATTCGCTTCACGTGCACAAAAATACTGCATAGCATCTTCGAAATCAGTCCATCCAGAATATAAAGCCTGATCAATATGCTGCTCAGAGAGAGGTGCTACAGAAATAAGTTCCCGAAACCCTTTTAGCTTAGATATTATTATGGTTCTCTTATAATACTTTCTTAGCACATAAAAAATGTTAGAAAATGAGTCCGGACTTACTAAGCCTACGACTTCAGTATCTTCAATCTTCCAGAACAACCTTTTGGCTGTATTAAAATATGGTTCCCGGCCCGTTAAGAAATCCAGACATACATCACTGTCAATCAGTATCTTCATTGATGTTGTATTTTTCCGTAATTTCTTCTGTAATTATTTCCTTATAAGGGCGGTCATCATCTATGGGAAGACTGCCTGCAAGCTTGGCAACAATGGAATCTTGCGGTGGGGTCCAATTTCCTTCTGATGCTACTGCATTCAAAAAGTCCTCTACCATCTCTGAAATGGAATGACCTGTTGCCTTTGCATAGCTCTTAGCACGCTTCTTAGTTTGTTTATCAATCGAGAGCGTCAGTTTTTCTTTCATATCTAAATGATTTATTTCCGTGTGATATTAATATATCATCTATACCTATAGATAACAATATCTTAACAGTAAGAGACAAGATTCATATTATCTCCTGGCCAATAAAAAAGCCTCTCACCCATAAGGCAAGAGGCTGTCAAAAATAGTGGAGGTGCGGGGAATCGAACCCCGGTCCGAAATGGTATATCGTTCAAGCATCTACACGCTTAGTTACCGAATTAGGATTCGCCTGCAGCAACGCTCGGTAACACACAACTGCAGACTATTCCGTATAAATTTTACGCCGCACCTGACGGAAGGCACGATGCTGCGCTATCCTGTCATAATCGACGCTCACAACGGCACTGACAGACAAGAAGCCGTGAGAACGGCTAAGCTGCGTTACGCAGCCAAGCTATAAGAATAGTTGTTGTCAACTATATTTATGCATGATGTTATTTACGAGTGTCATCGCTCAAACTCGGCATGCAGCCTGCGATTCTACTCATCCCGTCGAATCCGCTACACCCCCAAAATGTGAAAGAACTT
>DATGUX010000184.1:0-5377 GCA_035300985.1 Fodinibius sp. | reverse complement strand
CCCATAATTGCAGCCGTAATAGAAAGCATTTCCCGCATGCCGGGCCCGCCTTTAGGTCCCTCATAACGGATGACAACCACATCGCCTTTTTGTACCTCACCGGACTGTATGCCTTCCAGGGATTCCTCCTCTGAATTATATACGCGCGCCGTACCCTTGAAGCGGGTTCCCTCTTTGCCGGTAATTTTTGCTACGGCTCCTTCTGTTGCTAAATTTCCGTATAAAATCTGCAGATGGCCGGTTTCTTTAATCGGATCATCCACCGGAGATATAATATTTTGCTCTTCAAACAATCCCGGCACGTCGGCCACATTTTCCTCCAGCGTATCGCCGGTAACGGTGATGCAATCTCCGTGTAAAAAGCCCTCCTCTAAAAGCAGCTTTTGCACCGCAGGTACGCCTCCTACATTATAGAGATCCTCCATCATATACTTTCCGCTGGGTTTCAGATCGGCCAGCAGGGGCGTACGGTTACTTATCTCCTGAAAATCATCAATGGTAAAAGGCACCTCTGCCGACCGGGCGATGGCCAGCAGGTGCATCACCGCATTGGTTGACCCACCAAGGGCCACCGATATTGTCACGGCATTTTCAAGTGCTTTTCGGGTCATAATATCCCGCGGCTTCAGATCCTTTTCCAGCAAATTTAGGATCGCCTGACCGGCTGCACGGCACTCTTCCACTTTCTGTTTATTGGTAGCAGGAATAGAAGAGCTGAAGGGCAGGCTCATGCCCATCGTTTCAATGGCCGAGGCCATGGTGTTGGCCGTGTACATTCCACCGCACGCACCCGCGCCCGGACAAGCATGCCGAATGACTTTGTTGAGCTCATCCTCATCAATATCATCAGATAAGTATTCTCCGTAGGATTCAAATGCAGAAACCAAATTTAGATCTTTCCCATTGAGCTTACCCGGACTGATCGTTCCGCCGTACACCATGATAGCCGGCCGGTTAAACCGGGCCATAGCGATGATCGAGCCCGGCATATTCTTGTCGCATCCCACGATGGAAATATTAGCATCGTACCATTGCGCGCGCATCACGGTTTCAATAGAATCTGCAATAATTTCGCGCGACTGCAGCGAATATTTCATGCCCTGGGTGCCATTCGCGATGCCGTCGCTCACTCCAATGCTGTGAAATACCAGCCCTACCATACCGGCCTCCCACGTACTCTCATGAACATGCTCGGCAAGACCGTTTAAATGCATATTACAGGGGTTCCCCTCCCACCCCGTGCTGGCAATACCTACCTGGGGCTTGTGCATATCTTCATCGGTCAATCCTGCGCCATAGAGCATGGCGCGCGACCCTACCTGCGACTGTTTTTGTGTGAGCTGTGAGCTGTATTTATTGAGATCTGATGACATAACGGACAATTTTACAATCTTATCGTATACAGTTTTAGTTTTGATAATCGGTAAATATTACCAAAAAATAATTGGTTAAACTAACGGAAATCGCAAACAAATCAGGGATAAAACTGACCATTCAAAAAAAGAACGATTTTTATTTGACATGCATAATCACATTATCTATAATGCCACTTGTCATTTAAAACAACCAGCCAACGATTGAATAACCGGGCATTACATACAGCTCATTCCGTCTGCATCGCAGAAGCTCCTTTTGCTGCAGGCATGGACATAAATGATTCTTTCCAGCTCGTTATTTCACTTCTCATTACTTTCGTTGCATCTATAGCTGTGGCTGTTTCTTCAGTAGAAGTACTGATTAGTATACTACCGGTGCTGGTAGTACTACCTATTCTAATTTCTGGCATTATCAACCTAATTCTAATTATTAGCTAACCATAACAGCCAGAGGTTAGGACGCAACGCTCCACTAAAATTTGCTTCTCTCTAACCTCTGGCGGGAAAACTATACCTATACGCCTTATGGCACAACCAAAAAAGCAAACCGCCGCATCGAAATCGAACTCATCCGCTTCTGAGCCGGTTCCGGCCGTCTTAAATGGAGCTGAAATTCTCATCCGTACGCTTAAAGATATTAATGTGGATACCATCTTTGGTTATCCCGGCGGGGCGGTGCTACCTGTGTACGATACGCTTTTTGATGAGCATGATATCAATCATGTGCTTATCCGCCACGAACAGGCCGGCTCACACGCCGCCGACGGATATGCCCGTGCTACGGGAAAGCCCGGCGTGGTGTTGGTCACTTCGGGGCCCGGCGGCACGAATACCGTTACCGGCATCGCCACTGCGGCTATGGACTCCATCCCGATGGTGGTCTTTACCGGACAGGTGTCGACTAATGTAATGGGAAGTGATGCTTTTCAGGAAGCGGATATCGTCGGGATCACGCGGCCTATCACTAAAAATAATTATTTAGTAAAAGATGTCAGCAATCTGGAGCAAGTGGTTAGAGAAGCCTTTCACGTAGCTTCAAGTGGGCGTCCCGGGCCGGTATTGGTTGATTTGCCGAAAGATATGATTACCTCCGAGCATCGCTACAGCGGACTGAAAAAGGTATCTTTGCCCAGCTATCAGCCCACCCGCGAAGGCCATTCCACGCAGATAACACGTGCGGCAGAGCTGCTCAGCAATGCCGAAAGGCCGCTGATCTATGCCGGCGGCGGAGTCGTTCTGGGCGCAGCATGGGAAGAACTGACCGCCATGGCTGAGCGGCTCAACATCCCGGTAACCACTACCCTGATGGGGCTCGGCGGATTCCCGGAAAGCAAGGAGCAATCTCTGGGCATGCTGGGCATGCACGGCACCTGGTATGCCAATATGGCTACTACCGAATGCGATGTGCTGCTGGCAGCCGGCTCCCGCTTCGATGATCGGGTAACGGGGCGCCTGGATGGCTTTTCGCCGAACTCCACAAAAATTCATATCGATATTGATCCTTCAAATATCGGCAAAAATGTCCCCGTGGATGTACCTATTGTAGGCGATCTCAAGAATATCTTACCGGCTATCGATGAGCAAACAACGAAAAACAAGCTTGAGGATTGGTGGGCCAAGATCAATCAATGGAAAAAAGATCATCCGCTGAAAGTGCCCACCTCTGAAGATTCTATCAAGCCCCAGCATATGATTGAAAAGCTTTCTGAGGCCACCCACGGAGATGCTATTGTGGTAACCGATGTAGGCCAGCATCAGATGTGGGCCGCCCAGCACTATCATTATAATCATCCGCGCTCCTTCCTTTCTTCCGGCGGACTGGGAACGATGGGCTACGGTTTCCCCGCAGCTATGGGTGCAGCGCTGGCCTGCCCCGACCGAACCGTGTTATGCATAACCGGTGACGGCGGCTTCCAGATGACAGCTTATGAGTTATCGACGGTTGCCGAACACAACATCCCGGTGAAAATTGCTATTATGAATAATGAATGCCTGGGTATGGTTCGGCAATGGCAGGAGCTCTTTTTTGACGAACGATACAGTCATACGATCCTCAAAAAAGGAAATCCGGACTTTGTTAAATTAGCTGAAAGTTACGGCGTAACAGGCCTCAGGGCCAGCAATCCTGAAGAAATGGATCAAATGATTAGCCGGGCCATGGAAATTGAGGGACCGGTAGTTATGGATTTCCGGGTGGAAGAAGCCGAAAACTGTTATCCGATGGTACCGGGCGGCGCTGCTTTGAACGAAATGATTGAGGGGCCGAACTAATGCCATCAACACAAAACAACAAGACAAAACCAAAGCAAAAGCATACGATCTCGGTGCTCGTCGCCCACAACCTGAATGCCCTTTTGCGTATCATCGGCATCTTTAGCGGCAAGGCCTTCGAGATCGACAGTATCAGCTTTGGTTCAAGCAAGGAATCCGACCTGGCACGCATCACCATTACCACGCACGGCGATAAGCAAGTCATTGAACAGATCATTAAGCAGCTTCACAAAATTATTGATGTCGTTAAGGTGAACGACTTGACTTACGACAGCTTTGTGGAGCGCGAACTGGCGCTGGTCAAAGTGACGGCTACGCGGTCCAGCCGGTCTGAAATTATGCAGATAGCCCAGGTTTTCCGGGCCAAAGTCATTGATATCAGTCCCGAGAAGCTGGCTATTGAAGTGACCGGCAACCGCGATAAGGTTAATGCACTGGTGGGCATGCTTTCCCCTTTCGGCATCGACGAGATAGCACGAACGGGAAGCGTGGCTCTAAAAAGAGAATTTAACGGATCTGTCTAACAAAAAAACTAACTGAACACAACTCAACAACAATACACATGGAAGTGAAAACATATTATAACGACGACGCTGATCTAAGTAACCTAAAAGATAAAACCGTCGCCATTATTGGCTATGGAAGCCAGGGACACGCTCATGCTCTGAATCTCACTGAAAGCGGGATTGAAGTAGTGGTTGGCCTCCGCGAAGATAGTTCCTCACGTGAAGAAGCCGAAAAGGCCGGTCTTAAAGTTCTCAATACAGCTGAAGCAGCAAAAGCCGGCGATATAATCATGATTCTTATCCCCGATCAGTATCAGGGCAAAATTTACCAACAAGATATTAAACCCAACCTGGAAGAAGGCAACGCCCTGGCCTTTGCTCACGGCTTTAACATCCACTTTGGCCAGATTGAGCCGGAAGAGAATGTGGATGTATTTATGGTTGCCCCCAAAAGCCCGGGCCATCTGGTGCGGCGGGTCTATAAAAAAGGATCGGGCGTTCCCTGTCTCATCGCCATTGAGCAGGATTATAGCGGAACGGCTAAACAGACAGCTCTGGCTTATGCCAAAGGATTAGGCGGCACACGCGCCGGCGTACTTGAAACTACATTTAAGGAAGAAACGGAAACCGACCTCTTTGGAGAACAGGCGGTGCTTTGCGGCGGTGTTTCTGAGCTGGTCAAACAAGGATTTGAAGTGCTTACCGAAGCCGGCTATAAACCCGAGATTGCCTATTTCGAATGCCTGCACGAGCTGAAACTTATTGTGGACCTGATGTATGAAGGCGGCATCGAGCGCATGTACTACTCTGTGAGTGATACGGCTGAATATGGCGGACTTACCCGCGGCGCTAAGGTGGTGGATCAAAGCACCAAAGAGCGGATGCAAGAAGTGCTCAAGCAGGTACAAGATCACACCTTTGCCGATGAGTGGATGGAAGAGAATAAGAACGGCATTCCCAAACTCAAAGAGCTGCGCAGCAGCCTGGGCGACCACAAAATTGAAAAAGTGGGCAAGCAGTTGCGCTCGATGATGAATTGGATAGATGAAGAGGAAGGAGAAGCGGTTGAGGCCGCAGAATAATGCCACAAACAATTAAAATATTCGATACTACCTTACGCGACGGAACACAAGGCGAAAAGGTAGCCTTTTCCGCCGAAGACAAGGTCCAGGTTGCTAAGAAGCTTGACGAGCTGGGCATTGACTATATCGAAGGCGGCTGGCC
>DATGUX010000183.1:0-9974 GCA_035300985.1 Fodinibius sp. | reverse complement strand
ACGGCAATGATATACGAGAGCTGAGTGAGGGTCATAGAAAATAATATCTGACAATAAACTAATTATGTTTAAACAGCACAAAATACAAACTTTCTAACTATAAATAATTGAAAATTAGATATTTCCTGATAGATTAGTACCTTTGACCGCAACGGGAATATGAACTATAACCTTGGATAAAAAGGAAGAGGCAGAAGTCAGTTTATGCAACAAGCGCACGTATTTATTGAAGGACGGGTACAAGGCGTTGGGTTTCGTCATTTCGCACATATTAATGCTGAAGAGGTGGGCGTTTACGGATGGGTGAAAAATCTGCCTGATGGGCGGGTGGAGGCCGTTTTTGCCGGACCCATGGATCATATACGGGAGATGGTGAACCGCTGTGAGAAGGGGCCGGGGGCCAGCCGCGTGGATAACCTGGATGTAGAGGTTGAGGAAGCGGACGAGGATTATGATTCCTTCGAAGTACGATATCATTGACGGGATGCAGGGTTGCAGGTTGCAAGATTCGGGATTTAAGATGCAAGATGCAGGTTTTGCGGATTGTGGATGCCGGATAGCGGATAGCAGATGGCAGGGACTCATCCTAAGGGCGCTTTGAAATACTTCCTCATAAACCCCTCTTGCGTCTGTAGGAGGGGTTAGGGGAGGTCAAAACACAGGTATTTCAAAGCGGCCCCTAAAAATAGATTGACAATGATATAATAGCTTATGTCAACAACGAATCAGCCGAAGCTATAGTGATGCCTGTAAAATTAAGATCTATGCTGCCAGTGCTTTGATGGCGTATACCTAAATGTAGAACGGGATTTATCCCGTTAAGCCCGGTTATCCACCAAGGTTTTTTTATTTGTGGGCAATGCAGGATGGGACAGAGTGAATAAAAACAAGCCGAAATATTGCGGGTGATGTCAATCATAGGATGTATTTTAGGGCTTCTGCTGGCAGGATATCTGCTTATTCTGCTGCTGATGTATCAATTTCAGTCACGCATGATCTACCATCCAGCCAAAGGGTTATGGACCGAGCCCTCAGCCGCCGGGCTTGCATTCGAGGATGTTATTTTCGATACGGAGGATGACCGGCAGCTCCACGGCTGGTTTATCCCTTCTGATGATATGAGCGCAACGGTGCTGTATTTCCACGGCAATGCCGGCAACATATCAGGACGTCTGGAGACCATCGGCCTTCTGCACTCGCTTGGGCTAAATGTTTTTATTTTTGACTACCGCGGCTACGGAAAGAGCGAGGGGAGTCCCTCGGAAAAGGGCACCTACCGCGATGCTTCCGCTGCCTGGAACTATCTAACCCAAAGCCGGGCCATCAATGCCGGCAAGATCGTGGTAATGGGACGTTCGCTGGGCGGATCTATCGCTGCCTGGCTGGGCTCGCGAAAGAATCCGGCGGCACTGATCATCGAATCTACTTTTACTTCGGCCGCTGATCTGGGAGCGGGCCTGTATCCCTGGCTGCCGGTGCGAATGCTTATCAAATATGACTATTGCACGGCCGAATATATCAGCAAGGTCAAGGCGCCGGTATTTATGGCTCACAGCCGGGACGACCGGGTGGTGCCCTTCCATCACGGGGAAAGGCTGTTTGAGTTAGCCCAAGAGCCCAAAACGTTCGTGGAACTGCAGGGCGGACACGCCTCAGGTTTTCTGGAGACACCCGGCTACCGCCCCAAGCTCCAGGCATTTTTGAAGGCCTACGTTGATTAGGAGACAGGCACTAACGGTAATCAACGGATGCTATATCATTTTGAGCTATCAAACAGATAACAGAACAGAGGGAAACAGGCAGCCGGAGGAAAACTTTGTTGGGCTGGCCGAAGCATCTTCGTGATGAGTAAAAAGATACCTTTTGGACAAAATTAGGTCAGCAATGGCTGGGATTTGATATGAAACAACCAGCCGTCCGACCATTTCCGATGGTCCGACGGCTGGGCAGTAGCGTACCCTCCTCTACCCACCGGACGAGCGGAAGTCGCCGGGTGGGAGATAATGAGAGGTACAGCCGACTGGCCACAGAAAGTGAGTTTGGCCTTTAAAATTCGGGTAGTTCTGTTATATTAACACAAAAAATTACAATGGCTAAAGTAATCGTTCATGAATAAAGCGGAACAACAGTTTCTAAAGAACCTCGAAAAAAAGTTATGGTCGGCAGCAGATAAACTCCGTAACAGTTTAGATGCCGCCGTTTATAAACATGTAGTATTAGGTCTTATCTTCCTGAAATATGTATCTGACGCATTTAAAGATCGCCGAGAAGAATTAAGAGAGCATTTCAAAGATCCGGAACATGACTTTTATATGCCACGAGAGCATTATGATTCTGAGGATGCTTATGAGGCTGCAATAGAAGCCGAATTAGAATTACAGGACTACTATACTGCTAAAAACGTTTTTTGGGTTCCGCCTCTTGCCCGTTGGGATACGTTGGAGGAGTATAATAAGGTTCCTGTAGGTACAGAAATTCCACTACCAAATAGGGAGCCATATGAGTTTAAAGGGACGGACCGACTGATTGATGACGCCAATGCAGCTATTGAAGAAGAAAATCCTAAGCTAAAGGATATACTCAATAAAAGATACTCACAGCTACGATTGCCCTCCGGCAAGCTTGGCGAATTAATAGACCTTTTCTCTGACACCAATTTTAATGCCACTGAATATGAGGGTAAAGCCATTGAGCTTGACTCAAAAGATATTTTAGGCCATGTCTATGAATACTTCCTTGGTGAGTTTGCGCTGGCCGAAGGCAAAAAAGGCGGGCAGTACTATACGCCTAAAAGTATCGTAAAACTGATGGTTCGTATGCTGAAGCCCTTCGAAGGCCGCGTGTATGACCCCGCTATGGGTTCCGGCGGATTTTTTGTGCAGAGTGAAGACTTTATTGAAGAGTACGGCGGAAAGATTGGTCAGATTTCGGTTTATGGACAGGAAAGCAACCCTACTACCTGGCGATTGGCAGCTATGAATATGGCTATTCGGGGGATTGACTTCGATTTTGGAAAACGTCCGGCGGATACCTTTACCAATGACCAGCATCCGGATTTACGTGCAGATTACGTAATGGCCAATCCTCCCTTTAATGTAAGTGACTGGTGGGATGAGAAACTGGCCGACGACCAGCGCTGGCAGTATGGAACCCCGCCCGAAGGCAACGCCAACTTTGCGTGGCTGCAGCATATGCTCTATCACTTGGCGCCGGACGGAAGCCTGTCCTTATTATTAGCCAACGGCTCCATGAGTTCGCAAACCAGCGGAGAGGGCGAGATTCGTAAAAACCTTTTAGAAGCCGATTTAGTAGAATGTATTGTTGCATTACCCGGGCAGCTTTTTACCAATACACAAATTCCTGCCTGTATCTGGGTTTTGACAAATAATAAGCTGAACGGTACCAAAACACCAGATGGAGAATCACGCGGCAGCCGAGCCGGGAAGGTACTTTTTATCGATGCCCGTGAAAAAGGCTATATGAAAGACCGGGTCCTACGCGACTTTAAAGAAGAAGAGATCAAAGAAATTGCCCAAACGCTGACCCACTGGCAGAAAGGAAATGAGGAATACAAAGATATACCCGGCTACTGCAAGTCGGCCACGCTCAAAGAAATTGAGAAGAACGATTATGTGCTTACCCCTGGCCGGTATGTGGGAGCGCCTGAAACGGAAGACGACGGTATTCCCTTTGCGGAAAAGATGGAGCAGTTGACCGGTAAACTAAAAACCCAATTTGAAGAAAGTGATGATTTAGAAGCAAAGATTAAAGAGAATGTAGCGGGGTTGGGATATGAGGTCTGATTGGACTAAACATAAATTGTCACACATAATCGATATTATCGGTGGGGGAACACCCAAAACATCTAAAGAAGAATATTGGAATGGTAGTATTCCTTGGCTATCTGTTGTAGATTTTAATAATTCAAATCGGTTCGTTGAGAAAACAGAGAAAAGTATTTCAGAAGTTGGGCTTAAAAATAGTAGTACAAATATTTTAAATCAGGGCGACATTATAATATCTGCAAGGGGCACAGTTGGCGCTTTAGCTCAATTATTAAATCCAATGGCATTCAATCAGTCATGCTATGGGATTAGAGGACTTGAAGATCATATTAAAAATGATTTCCTGTACTATTTATTAATAAATACAGTAAACAACCTAAAACGTATAGCGCACGGTGGTGTTTTTGATACTATAACTAGAAAAACATTCGAAAGCATTGAAGTGAATGTACCACCTATAGATAAACAGGAAGGTATAGCTTCTGTTTTGGGTTTATTTGACCAAAAAATTCAGCTCAACCAGCAAATAAATGAGACCCTTGAAGCCATCGCCCAAGCTATCTTCAAAAGCTGGTTTGTCGATTTTGATCCCGTGCGGGCCAAGTTACGTGCCAATGAGGAAGGCTACGACCCCGAACGTGCGGCCATGGCCGCCATAGCCGGTGTCTCTTTAGAAAAAGATTGGAGAAATATAGATGACGATTTAGAACAGAAACTGGCAAACATGACTGAAGCCCAGCGTGATGAGCTAAAACATACCGCTTCTCTTTTTCCGGATGAGATGGTAGATTCGGAGTTGGGGGAGATTCCGAAGGGGTGGGAGGTTATCAGACTGGAAAAAGTAATTGAAATACATGATGCAAAAAGAGTACCTCTTTCAAGGCGAGAAAGAGAAAAAAGACCCGGGTCATATCCTTATTATGGAGCAACCTCCATCATGGATTATATCGATGACTTTATATTTGATGGGATACACGTATTGATGGCAGAAGATGGTAGTGTAATGGATGATAATGGGAAACCAGTTCTTCAATATGTTGAAGGAAAAATTTGGGTTAATAATCACGCCCATGTTTTAAACGGCAAATCATCTGTGAGTGATGAACTACTATATCTTTTTTTACAAACAGTAGATGTTAAACCATATTTGACTGGAGCAGTTCAACTAAAAATTAATCAAAGAAACCTAAAATCAATTCCATTTCTACATGCAGGTGAAGAAGTTTTTAAGGTTTTTTCAGTAAAAATTGGACCACTTTTTACTTTCATTTTACAAAATGAAGAAGAGAACGAGAGCTTAGAAGATTTAAGAGATACACTTTTGGCCAAGCTCATTTCAGGGGAGCTGGATGTGAGTGAAGCAGCACCATCATTTACCGAGGCCCGATGATTTGGAGTATGTATAAATTTATTTATTGGGACCCATCCTCTGTCTCCTTCCCTAACCCATGGAACAAGGAAGGAGGACGCCTTGGTAAGGATGGTTGCTTGGGGTGGGTCAAAACAAGCATTTATTTAAGCTACTAATCATGGAAAAGCGAAGGAAATCAATCACGGAGCTTGCACGTGAGCTACGCAAGAATCAAACAAAAAGTGAAAAGCTTTTATGGGAGCACCTTCGTAAAAGGAGATTGGAAGGGCACCGATTTATACGGCAGAAGCCTTTCATCTATAAGGAAGATTCTACAAGAAAATATTTTTTTATTGCCGACTTCTACTGTGCCGAGAAGAAATTAGTCATAGAGCTGGATGGTAAAGTTCATGATTACCAGCAGTATTACGATTATCAACGCGACTTGGTACTGAATGAACTTGGATTAACAACCATGCGCATTAAGAATGAAGAACTTGGAGAAATTAAGAAGGTAAAAAGAAAGATATTAAACTATCTGGAATAGAAGTTTGTAGCATGCTTATACATAAGTGGTATTTGGTTTATAAACAAAAAAGCCTCTCCTTGTCCGCCTCCCGGCGGATAGGGAGGGTTTGGGGTGGGGCAAAACAACGGCTCATAAATTAAAATAGTTATATATAATTTTGATACTTTGACATCTAATGTCAAAAGGGGTACGATAAAATGACCGAAAACGAACTGGAACATCTCGGGCTTGATTGGTTTGCCGAAATCGGCTGGCAAACTGCGATGGGACCCATCCACTGTCTCCTTCCCTATTCCATAAACCCATGGAACAAGGAAGGAGGACGCCTTTATTGGGTCTGTTTCTTTTTTAAAGCCCCTCCTTGCGACGGTGAATTTCCGTCGGAGGGAGGGGTTGGGGTGGGTCAGAAATGACTTGAACACGTTAAAACCGATACGAAAAGGGGTACGATAAAATGACCGAAAACGAATTAGAAAATCTTGGGCTTAACTGGTTTGCTGAAATCGGCTGGCAAACTGCACAGGGGTCAAAAACATCCCCAGACAGCGACCAACCACTAAGAGAAAGCTATTCCCATGCACTACTTGAAAAACCCTTAAAAAGAGCAATACGGCGCATCAATTCCTCTTTAGCAGAAGGTGAAATCGAGGAGGCAATTCATAAGCTTCAAACGATTGATCATCCTGTTTCAGCTTATCGTAACAAACGCTTCCAGGAAATGTTAATTGATGGAATTCCGGTTGAAGTTGAACGAGAGGAAGAAAAAATTACAGAGCCGGTGCGCGTCATTGATTTTAACAGTGTTTCTCAAAATGAATTTCTTGCTGTTACACAATACACGGTTCAGGGAACAGATCAGCCCCGACGTCCCGATATAGTAGCTTTCATTAATGGAATACCTGTTGGAGTAATCGAACTAAAGAATCCGGATAATGAGGAAACCGATATTTGGGATGCTTTTAACCAGATCCAGACCTATAAAGACCAAATTAAAGGATTATTCGATTACAACGTGGCAAATATCATTAGTGATGGATATACCGCTCGTGTTGGTTCGTTAACCGCAAACACGGAATGGTATATGCCATGGCGAACGCTGGAACACGAGGATGATAAGCCACTATATGAATTTGAGCTAAAAACGATGATTGAGGGCTTTTTTAAGCCTGAGTTATTGTTAGACTATATTCGTCACTTCATCATATTTGAACAAGAAGGTGATGACCTGGTCAAGAAAATTGCCGGATACCATCAATTCCATGCGGTCAGAGAAGCGGTAAGAGCGGTAATTACCGCCTCACAATCTGATGAAGCTATTGTTGAGGAGTCCCGAACGAATTATGCTGATGAAGTGGAGCCCGGTTCCAAAAAAGGTGGAGTAGTATGGCATACGCAGGGTTCAGGTAAAAGTATCTCTATGGTATGCTTCGCGGGTAAGCTGCTGCAACAGCAAGAAATGAAAAATCCAACTATTGTTGTCGTCACGGATCGGAATGATCTGGATGGCCAGCTTTATCAAACCTTTTCTGCTGCGAAGGATTTATTAAAACAGAAACCTATCCAGGCCGACAGTAGAGAAGACTTAAGAGAACAACTTTCTTCTCGTTCTTCAGGTGGTATTTTCTTTACCACAGTTCAGAAGTTTTCATTAGAAGATGAAGAAAATCGACATCCTTCACTCTGTGACAGGCACAATGTGGTTGTAATCTCCGACGAGGCTCATCGAAGTCAGTATGGGTTAAAAGCAAAATATAGAGAGTCAGAAAATCGATATGTATATGGCTATGCCCGTCATATGCGTGATGCACTGCCTAATGCGACCTTTATCGGTTTTACTGGTACTCCTATCTCAATGGAGGATCGGGATACGCAGGCGGTTTTTGGGGATTACGTTAGTATTTATGATATCCAGGATGCAGTAGATGATGGGGCCACAGTGCCTATCTATTACGAAAGTCGGTTAGCTAAACTGGATATCAACAGGTCCGAAATTGAAGAGCTTAGCAGGCAAGTTGAGGAAGTCGTAGAAGAGTACGAAGATGAAGCGATTCGCGAAAAAACGAAAGGGAAGTGGTCAACACTTGAGAAGCTGGTCGGTTCAGAACCGAGAGTTAAGCAGGTTGCAACTGATTTAGTTTATCATTTTGAGAAGCGTCTTTCACAGATCGAAGGGAAGGCGATGGTCGTAGGCATAAGCCGTGAGGTTTGTGTGCGATTATATAACGCCATAACTGAATTACGGCCCGAATGGCATAAAGAAGATCCGGAAAAGGGTGAGATCAAAGTTGTGATGACAGGATCAGCTTCGGATCCTGAATTATATCAGCCCCATATTCATAGTAAAAGGGTTAAGAAACGCTTTGAGAAACGGTTTAAAGATTCCAGTGACTCTTTAAAGATGGTTATTGTATGCGATATGTGGCTTACTGGATTTGATGCTCCCTGTTGCCATACAATGTACGTTGATAAGCCCATGAAAGGTCATAATTTGATGCAGGCGATAGCCCGGGTAAACAGGGTATTCCGTGATAAACAAGGAGGTTTGGTCGTTGACTACATTGGAATTGCCAATGAATTAAAACAAGCTTTAAAAACTTATACTGAATCAAAAGGGAAGGGCCAACCCACACTCAGAGCTGAAGAAGCCTATTCTATATTACTTGAAAAACTGGATATCATCCGGGGAATGGTGAGTGGTTTTGATTATTCTGACTATGAAATAAGAGGCCATGAATTGGTAGTACCAGCTGCTAACCATATACTTGGACTTGAGGATGGCAAGAAGCGCTTCATGGATACAATTTTAGCGCTTAATAAAGCTCATTCGCTGTGTGGTACTCTTGACGAGGTACAAGAATTGGAAAAAGAAATCGCTTTTTTTAATTCTGTGAAGGCAGCCATCAATAAATTTAGTACCGTAGAGAAAAAGCGAGCGGAAACCGAAAAGAATTCTATTCTAAAACAAATTTTAGACAATGCAATAGTTGCAGAAGGGGTTGAAGATATTTTTTCGGTAGCGGGCTTAGAAAAGCCAGAAATTGGTTTGCTTGATGAGGAATTTTTAGAGGATGTCCGCAAGATGAAACACAAAAACCTTGCGGTTGAGCTATTAGAGAAGCTACTTAAAGATAAGATTAAATCCAGGACCAGTACCAATGTTGTTCAGAATAAGAAGTTTAGTGAGCGATTATTAGAGACTATGCGTAAATACCATAATAGAGCTATTGAAACTGCTCAGGTTATTGAGGAGTTAATTCAAATGGCCAAAGATTTTAAAGAATCAATAGGAAAAGAGGAGGATTTGGGTCTTAGTTCTGACGAAGTGGCTTTCTATCAAGCCTTAGCGGAGAATGAAAGTGCTGTAAGAGAATTAGGAGATGAAATTCTTAAAAAAATTGCAGTAGAGATTACGCAAAAGCTTAGAAAATCTACCACCGTTGATTGGCAAAAACGAGAGAGTGTTAGGGCTAAACTTAGGATACTGGTGCGTCGTACATTACAGCGCTATCAATATCCACCTGACAAGCAAAAAGAAGCTATGAATTTGGTTATGGAACAGGCTGAGGCATTAGCGGATGAGTGGTCTACAGAATAAATGTTGGTGGATTACCGATGAAGATTATATCAGCTGCTCATAAAAAATGATTAATGAAGCGCTCAGCAAGAAGCGCCGGGAAGAACTCGAAATGTACAAAATGTATTCTCAAGACGATGACTTTAAAAAAGCATTGCAGCATGCGATCAAGCGATTGGTTAGTTCGCAGGCTATGCAAGAGCGGGAGCATACACAAGAACAGTTAAATCGCTTAAGCCATGTAAGAGATTATTTGAAGAATCAGGGTTTTAATGATAGTGATCTCGAAAGTTTGGAGGCTATATGATGAATAAGAAGGAAAAAATAGAAGGTTTTTTAGCAAACGTAGAAGACGATGGCGGGCAATGGATAAAGAAAGCCCGGTATCGAAGAGCCAATCACGGATGGTTACGGAAGTCTCAGGAGGTTGCAATAAAAGTGTTGCAGACGCTCGATGAGAAGGATATGCAGCAGAAGGAGTTGGCAGAAGCGATGGATGTTTCTCCCCAGCAGGTGAGCAAAATTGTAAAGGGTAAACAAAACCTGGCGCTACAGACAATCACAAAGCTGGAGCAGGTGCTTGGCATTTCGCTGTTTGAAGTCCCGCAGTATCCTAATACTCAGAAAATTGAGAAGAATAGGTACTAAAAGTATCTATTGCAGTTCGCTTCAGCTGACTGCATGAAAACAAGCAGTGATGTTAGCCGGTTAAAAAATGAGGCTAAAGCCTTTCTT
>DATGUX010000182.1:0-2670 GCA_035300985.1 Fodinibius sp. | reverse complement strand
TCCATTTTAGCAGGCTGCGATCTGTATCAACAGGATGAGTATCAGGAGTTTTATGTTGTAGAATCTTACTTGGTTGCGGGCGACAACCTGCCAAGTGTACTGCTAAGCACTACCTCTCCCATTGAAAAAGAGTACCGTTTTAAAGAGAACGCTATAAGTGAAGCCGAAGTAGAAATACGGCGGCTCTCTGCTGACAGTTCTATTGAAAAACGCTTCCCCTATCGGGTGACTGATCCGGGTATATTCATTCCCACTATCCGAGCCAAAGTGCACGACCAGCAGCTGTATCAACTGTTTGTGCGCCTGCCCGACGGACATACTATAGAGGCTAAAACCTACGTACCTAAACACTTTAGCACCACAAATACGGAAGAGCTTGTCGATCCCTATACCTATCAAAGTTCCCGGCAAATAATGATCAACACCACACCGAGCGATTATATTACCGGCCGGCAGACCTACTATGTTTTTACCGTCAATGCCGTGGAGCCTGACTCTGCACACCTGACGCCTTTCTACCGTGATCTTGTTCTGGATGAAGAGACCAACATCAAAAACTTCTACGTTAATTCATCAGGTATCATTAACGAAGCCAATTATGAGCTGCAACCTGACCACTCCATCAGCCTAACCGTGCCTTGGATAGCCATCGCCTTTTACGGGCCTAATAAGCTTATCACAAGTGCCATCGATGACAATATGTACGATTTTCTACGCTCACAGGACGCGCAGGGAGGCGGCCCGACCATCTCACCCGGAATGATACAGAATATCCGCTACCACGTCAGCGGCGGCATCGGCATTTTTGGCAGCCTGGCCAGCGATACCAACCGTGTTACTATTGAACCGGCCCGCCCCTAAAGCCGGTTACCGGGATTATTCCCCAAGAAATTCAGCCGAGCCCTTCCTTCAAAAAGGTTGGAAATAACATTCCGAATAAACTGTCTGACACAGCAAATACTTTTCGGTTTCACTTTTTTTAACCTACTCATAAATCCTTCGGGTTAACCGTCCTTTATCCTCCCTTCTTATAAAATCAGAAAAAAAATAAATCTGCTATAAAAAACTCCTCGTACGGTAGCATGTAGCAAGTTAATAATTCATACAAACCCGTGAATAGTATTCCTAACTAAAAGAGGATTCGTATTATGGACAATAATCGCAAAATACCAGAAAGAACCGAACAACAATCGGGAAGTAAAATATCGAGGAAAAACTTTTTTAAATATGCAGGAGCCACAGCCGTCGGGGCCGTTGCCATTGGACTCTATGGGTGCGATGACGACGGACCTACCAGCCCGCCGATGGAGGATGCCGTAAATCTCGGGACCGGAAATGTAGCTATCCTAAATTATGCCTATGCCCTGGAACAGCTTGAGGCAGCTTTCTATGTGCAGGTAATGGATAATCGATTCTCGGGGATGACCGATGAAGAAATCAATATTTTAGGAGACCTACGTGACCACGAAGTAGTGCATCGTGATTTTTTCCAGGTTGCTTTAGGAGACAGTGCTATTCCCGGTTTGACGCCCAACTTTGGATCCATTGATTTCTCAAGCCGCTCAGAAGTGCTCGGAACTGCCAAAACCTTCGAAGACTTAGGCGTTTCAGCCTACAATGGACAGGGCCGCTTCATCGACACAAGCTCTGATGCCGGGCTCACCTATCTGTTACTGGCCGGAAAGATTGTCTCCGTTGAAGCCCGCCATGCCTCCGCCATCCGTGATCTTATCAATCCATTATCCGCCGATTTTGCCGGTGATGACATTATTGATAACAATGGACTGGAGCAGGTGAACAACTCTTCCGCCGTGCTATCCGCTGCAGGCAACTTTATCGAAGAGGAAATTGACTTCAGCGGCATGCCCGACCAACAATAATCTATTTCAATATCTAAGGAGTATTATTATGAGTTTATTAAAAATGTTAGACCAAATCGGCAACGATAATTTTAACGAAGAACAAACCGACCAGCTTATCAATCGGAAAAAAATGCTTCGCAAGATGGGCAGCTACAGTAAAAAGATGGCGTTATCGGCCATTCCGCTGGGTGCCATTGCGGCTTTTGGATCTACGCCGGCTAAGGCGCAGAGCCAGACCACTGATGTCGACATCCTCAATTATGCGCTCACGCTGGAATTTTTAGAGCGTAACTTCTACGATCAGGGCGTAGCTTCCGGAGTAATTCCAAGTAGCGATATGACCGTTTACAAACAGATCCAAAAGCATGAACAGCAGCATGTTGCTTTTTTACAAGCAGCACTGGGAGATAAAGCCATATCGGAGGATACCTACACCTATGATTATACAGCAGGCGGTACTTTTGATCCCTTCAATAATTATACACAATTCCAGGTTATTGCCATGGGCTTTGAAGATACCGGCGTTCGCGCATACAAAGGGCAGGCGGGTAATGTGTCGAATAAGGATTATCTGCAAGCGGCCTTACAGATTCATTCTGTTGAAGCCCGTCACGCATCCGAAGTGCGCCGGTTAGCCGCTAAAAATGGCATCGCAGATACTAAAGGATGGATTATTGGTGCCGGCGATAAGGCTCCGGCTCCCATTCAGCCTGTATATGGCGCAGACAGTACCTATAAGGTCAGCGAGGCAAATACCACCCAAGGCGGAGCCGACATTAGCGGTCTTGTATCTACACAGGCTGCTACT
>DATGUX010000181.1:0-2899 GCA_035300985.1 Fodinibius sp. | reverse complement strand
GCAGCCCTAAAGTAGTACTTCTCGGCTTTCCCTCGGATGAAGGCGTGAAGCGAAATGGCGGTCGGGAGGGTGCCGCCGAAGCACCGGATGAAATCCGCAAAGAGTTGTACAAAATGACTCCTGATGCTGAAGAAACAGAACCTTTCAATAATTTGCTTGAGCACACAAATGGTATTGGGGATGTGAATGTGAGCGGAGCATTAGCCTCGGACCAAGAGTTGCTGGGAAAAATCGTAGCTGGCTATCTGGAGCAGGATGTGATTCCTGTTATTTTGGGCGGCGGACATGAGACAGCCTTTGGCCATTTTCTGGGTTATGCTGAGGCAGGGCTTACTACCTCCATTTTTAATTTGGATGCGCACACCGATGTCCGCCCTTTGAAAAATGGGCAGGCACATTCGGGATCTCCATTTCGCCAGGCTTTAGAACATGAAAGCAATTGTGCAGAAACCTACCTGGCGGCGGGCTTGCAGCCGCATGCCGTGGCAAAATCGCATATCAATTATATTGAAGAAAAGAGTGGCAGCGTCCTGTTTCGGGATGAAACCAATATCACCTCGATTTCAGGGTTGTTTCATCAGCATGAAAGCAAGCGGCTGATGGTAACCTTTGATATGGATGCCGTGGATCAATCACAGGCACCGGGCGTGAGCGCACCCTGTGCCAATGGTTTGCCATCGGACCTGTGGTTAACAGCAGCCTATCTCGCGGGTAGAAATGGGCAGGTTACCTCTTTTGATATATGCGAGGTAAATCCAACATACGATCGCGACGGACAAACGGCGAAGTTAGCGGCCCTTACCATTTGGAACTTCTTGTTGGGAGTCAGTCAGCGGTAGTTTTTGTTCCGAAAGAGTCACTTTTTAGAGAGCGACACCGTATCCGGGCCGGCCAGTTTCTGAAGATGACACTCTCCGCTGCGAAAAGTGTATTTTGCCTGGAACTGTAGCTGTCCTTTCTCACCGCTGACTAAAATATCTTCTCCCTCAGTACTGATTTTACCATGGAATCCATCGTGCATGATGGTATACCTTCCATTATTTCCTCCAGCGCATACATTCTGTTCTTCAGAGCAGATGTTGTAAATTTGTCCGGTCTCTTCGTTTGTTACCTGAATTTGAACGGAGTCGGCCGGCTCACCATCGGCACCAAGCACGGCTATGGGATAAGTAATAAATTCTTGGGTACAAACTTCTGTTTTTTGTGGCGAGGTGCTGCATTGAATTAAGAAAATACTGACAAAAGGCAGGGTTAACCATTGAATAGTTTTCATAGTACCAAAATTGGTTTAAAAAACTAACATGTTATAAACGTAAGCCGTAAATGTTTATTCTAAAAACAGCGAAGGGGAACTCCTTTTGAGGAGGCGCTTTTAAGTTCAATCCATAGCGAGGGAATTCATTCCCTCGTCTGACTCGTTATTCCCTACGGCCTAATTTTGATATCGATTTTTTCCGTGGCTTCTTGCTGCTTATTTCGGATGGCCAGCTGCTGGATTACGTTATTGGAAAGCTCCACAAACTTTTGCGCAGAAGTCGATTTTAAACCTTCTTCCAAAACAATAGGCTTGCCGTTGTCGCCGCTTTCGCGAACGGACTGTTCCAGCGGAATTTCACCCAAAAAGTTGGTCCCCATGCGATCGGCAAGCTTGCGGACGCCGTGCTTGCCGAAGATATGATACTTTTTATCCGGCATATCTTCAGGAATGAAGTAAGCCATATTTTCCACCATGCCCAGCACGGGTACATTTACCTTCTTAAACATAGCGACGCCTTTGCGGGCATCATCCAGAGCCACGGTTTGGGGCGTAGAAACGATTACAGAACCCGTTAGCGGCACGGTTTGTACCAGCGTAAGCTGAATGTCGCCGGTGCCGGGCGGCAAGTCGAGTACCAAGTAATCCAATTCACCCCATTGGACCTCTTCCATAAACTGTTTGACCGCACTGGTGACCATCGGTCCGCGCCAGATCATTGCCTGGTCAGGATCGACCAGCAGACCCATTGACAGGAAACGGATGCCATACTTTTTGAGAGGTATCAGTTTTTTTTGCGTCGTAATATTGGGGCGTTGATGCATATCCATCATCGTCGGGATGCTGGGGCCGTAAATATCGGTATCAAGCAGTCCCACCTTAGCGCCGGTGCGCGCCAGTCCGCAGGCCAGATTTACGGCCACAGTAGATTTGCCCACGCCGCCCTTGCCTGAGGCTACGGCAATAATATTTTTTACGCCGGAAAGCAGCTCCTCATCCCCTTCTTGTGTATCCTTCTGGTTACGATGTCCCTGGCCGGGAAACTCGCCCTTGCCTTCATTATTGCGAAATTTGGAGATATTAACGGCCGTATTTATATCTAAAACCGCATTTTCATCTACAAACTTGCGGATGGCCTCTTCGCTGAGATCCTTAAGCTGGGCTTCGAGTGCGGCATTCTTTTCCGGTAGATCGATCGTGAACGTAATAAAACTATCCTGCACGATCAGGTCCTCCACCATATTCAGGCTTATAATGTCTTTCTCGCCTTCGGGGTGGATTACATGGGTAAGGGCTGAACGTACTTGCTGCTTGTTGATTGCCATTTGAAATAAACGCTTTAGTGGGCTAATTATAATCTCTTTAAAGATAAGCATTTTCGGCTATATGCTAAATAGCAAATCCGTGAAAGAATTCATTCTTCATTCTATTCAGAAATACGTATTTTAGGCCACTTATTGGAAAATACAGCCCTTGCAAGGCCATCGGTTGTATAAATAGAAATATCTTATGCCTTCTGCTGGATAACAGCAAGGGTCTCAAAAGCCGATAACCTAATCCATAGCGTGCTATGCTAAAGCGAACGCCCTTTTACAACCTTCATGAACAAGCCGGTGCCAAATTAATTGATTTTGGCGGGTTCGA
>DATGUX010000180.1:0-2636 GCA_035300985.1 Fodinibius sp. | reverse complement strand
GAGCTCATTAAAAATAAGGAAGAGTTGGTAGGGTTGAATGGAACCGGTTGTAAGGTCATCATCGCCATATTTTGAATCATTAAAGTGAAACCCGCCCAACTTGTCTTCCATTAGCAAAATAGCCACAATCTGTTCAATATTGGTATTGGGCAAATGGTGACCAAGATCTACGAGCGTTTGGGCTTTTGAGCCAAGTTTTGAAGCCAGCAAATGTGACGTGCCCCAATCCGGGATGACCGTTGAGTAAAAATTGGGCTCGTATGGTTTGTATTCTATCAACACTTTCCAATCGTCGGGCAGATGTTTATAAATGGCACGGAGCGATTGCAGGGTTCGCTCCAAGGCCCTCCTGAAATTCTGTTGACCCGGAAAGTTGGACCCATCCGCCAGCCAAATGGTAAGTGCTTTTGAACCCAGCGCTTTTCCATAGTCTATCACTTGTTTATTATGCTCAATGGCCTGCTGGCGCACCTGTGCATCGGTATGGGAAAGGGAGCCAAACTTATACGAATATTCCTGGCCGGCCTGATCCTGGAATGTATTGGAATTTACTGCATCAAAAGTCAAATCATGTTCATCAGCTAACTGGCTAATTGCTTCTATATTTTCGGGAATATCCCAAGGGATATGCAGTGAAATAGCCCCGCTCGATCTGTTCAGTCGGTGAAGCAATCCCACGTCTTTTATTTTTTCCTCAAGATTCCCCGGCTCCCCTCCCACTGGGAAACGGCCGAACCTTGTACCGCCGGCGCCCAACGCCCAGCTGGGAATAGCCACCTGAAACGATGCGATACTATCGATAAGCGCTTCGGCATCAATTCCATGTTCGTCAAGTTGGGCTGACAAATTTGTGTAACTGCCCCGGTTCAAACCGAAGTGTTTGTCATTGTGATCGTCAATTTCTTGATCAGTAATTTCCATTGTTACTATTCTTTTAAAGTATATTCGCTGTTAAAGCTTCTGCTCCTTAATCCAGAATGGGGCCGTACCGAACCACATCAACATACCATACAACATGAAGCTTTTTTGGCTAACCGTTGACAGGTGGTCGGTAAAAACCATTACCGAAGGCACAATTGTTAAGAGCAGGCCAAGTATAGAAACTAATATGAGTAATACTTTCATGCTGTATAAATTTAATTTAACGAAGGAATGCTTCTTTCAAACCACCATCAACCGGGATAATATGACCCGTAGTATTTTCAAACCTGCTGCTAAGTAAAGAGTAAATTGCTTCACTTTGCTGATGTAGCGAAATAGGCTTCTTTGTCAGCGTCCGACTTGCATAAAATTCAGCCAGTTTATCGCGCAATGCCTCGGTGCTTTCATCCTCGCTAAAATCAATACCGTATTTCCGGAGAGAAGCGATAACACGAGCGCGTGGAAACATGCTGCTCCCTTCCACGACTGTTGCCGGAGCCACCCCATTTACGCGGACATTGGGCGCAAGCTCAACAGCCAGTTCCCTGATTAAATGATTGGCTGCCGATTTACTGGTATCGTAGGCCATGCTCCCCTCTTTTGCCACAATGGCGTTTGCGCTTGTAGTGACAATAAGACTGCCTGCAAGCTGCTGAGCATCCCAAATATTGGTGGCTTCATCGGCCACCAAATAGTTCCCTTTTGCATTAACGGCAAAACTCCGATCCCAATCGCTGTCCTTTACATGCCCATTTTTATCCGGCGTGGGATACAGACCCGCCGTTACTGCAATATTATCCAACCCACCATAGGCGATAACTATTTTTTGCAAGGCCTTTTGCACTGACGTCCGGCTGGTAATATCACAGCCAAGGCCAATAATGTCTCCCGACCCACTGATATCTGATCCGGCCACGCCAATACCCATCCCAATGTCTGAGAGTATATTATCAGCCGTTGCATTGGCAGCCTCCCCGTCAAGGTCTAAGGCCGCTACTGTAGCCCCCTCCGCCAGAAGACGCGACACTACATCCCTGCCAATGCCACTGCCTGCTCCAATAACGGCAACAATTTGCCGGGAAAGCTCACTCTCAGGAGGCATACGCTGCAACTTAGCCTCCTCCAGCGCCCAGTATTCAATATCATAGGCCTCCTGCTTAGGCAATGCGGTATATGTGGCTACCGATTCTGCACCTCGCATCACACCGATAGCAGCGGTATAAAACTCAGCCGTGACCCGCGATTCGCTTTTATTTTTGCCCCATGTTACCATGCCAAGGCCGGGGATTAGAATAACCGTTGGATTTGGATCGCGCATGTCGGGCGAATCTTCCTCGGCATGATCATTATAATATTTAGCGTAATCATCCCGATAGCCTTCTAAGCCATTGGTTATTTTCGACTTTAAATCATCCAACGATTCATCCTGTGGATTCCAATTCACATACAGCGGCTTTATTTTGGTACGCAGAAAGTGATCGGGACAGGAAGTTCCCAGTTCCGCAAGTTTTGGCGCATCTTTTGAATTTATGAATTGCAGTGTAACATCATCGTCTTGTATGGTTCCGATGAACTGATTTTCCTGACTCACTTGTCCCCGTAAAAAAGGAAGGACTTCGGCCAAGCTTTCTCTGCGTTCTTTTTTTTCGAGTGATTCAAACTTGGCCCCTCCGAAGGATTGTTTGCCTAACTCATGGTTTTTCAGATAAGCTGCT
>DATGUX010000179.1:0-3993 GCA_035300985.1 Fodinibius sp. | reverse complement strand
TTGGTATAGCTAAGCTCTTGGGTACCCGAGAACTGGTGGTTGGCCACATCCATGTCAATGTCCATGGTGTAGTTGGCCTCTTGCTGCCAATAGCGTTGTCCCTGCGCCGAAACGGCTACAGAGAGGAATAAAAACAGAAGGCTAAGAATAGAAGCTTTTATTTTCATGGATAGGAATCTAATTAAGAATTAAAATTTTGGACTAAAAAAATATAACTGCGCCCCGTTGAGCTTACTATCTATATTCGGGCTTTTGACAAAGCTAATCAGAAAATACCATTAAAGGAAAATTTTGCTCCCATATCAGGAGTAAAGCTCCCTCAGAGCGGCAATGTTGCCAAAGATCTCTGATCAGAAGGTATTCCGGCTGGCGAAGGCCCGGCTGAGAGTTGCCTCATCAATAAACTCCAGCTCAGTCCCCATGGGAATGCCGTAAGCAATACGTGTGACCTTGATACCGTCAAATGGTTTTAGCAGCTTGTTAATATAGTAGGCGGTTGCCTCGCCCTCAGAGTCGGGATTGAGGGCCAGGATGACCTCTTCAATGGGGTCCTGGTCATCGTTGACGCGCTGCATCAGCTGCTTGATACGCACATCATCCGGGCCGATATTATCCAGCGGAGAAATGACCCCGCCAAGCACATGATAGCGGCCGCGAAATTCATTTGTTTGTTCGATAAGGAAAACATCCTGCGATTCCTCCACTACGCATATTTTTTCTCCCTCCCGCTTTGCGTTACTGCAGATGGTGCAGGGGTCACCGTCACTGATAACGCCGCAGATTGAACAGCGCGTGATAGATTTTTTTAGGCTTACCAGCGAATCAGCCAGCTTTACGACCGACTCGCTATTCTGTTTAAGCAAGTACAGCGCTATGCGCCGAGCCGACTTCCGGCCCGTTCCCGGCAGTTTGGCCAGCTGCTCAATGGCCTGTTCAAGAATTTCAGACGTTCCTTTCATGTAGCTTTGTTAACCGTTAACAGTTATTTGCGAATAGGTCTTCTTTCATATTAGGAATTGCCAGATAACCAATAACAATTAACCAATCTTAAAGCCCCAGCTTGCTCAGATCCATACCGGGCAGTCCGCCGCCGGGCATCATATCTTTATAGGTGTTTTGCATGCGATCCTGAGCCGCTTCTTCCGCTTTGTCAAGTGCCTTGTTGACTCCTGCCACCACTAAATCCTCCAGCATCTCGGCATCATCGGGATCGATAACATCCTCATCCAATTCAATGTTGAGGATTTTACGCTGTCCGTTGGCTTTTACTTTAACCATGCCGCCGCCGGCTTCTGCTTCTACCTCCAGTTTTGACAGTTCTTGTTTAGCTTCTTCTACTTTTGATTGCAGTTCGGAAAACTTACCGAACATATCGGCCATATTATTATTCATAATGGTAGTTCTTTTGAGTTTAGGTTCGTTTGTGTTCTATACTATCGATTCAAATTATAGTCGAGCTCGGCCCCAAATAGTTCAACCAGCGTTTTGATGGTTGGGTCCCGCTTCTGTAACTTCTTGAAACGTTCATAAGGACTCATAGATTGCTCAGAGTTCGATTTATCCTTTTGTACTTTGCAGCTGATATTAAGAAAGGCCCCGATTCCCTGCGCCAGGATTTGTCCCAGCTGGCGTTTATTTTCTTCAACAATCTTTTGGGCAAAATCGTCATTGCAGCGCAGCAATAAATCGCCATTCTTTAGGCTGATTGGCTTTAGCCGCTGCATCTGGAAATAGAGCATCTGTGGAACGTCCTGCCTGAGCAGGTCAATAAA
This sequence comes from Fodinibius sp., assembly GCA_035300985.1. Classification (GTDB taxonomy): domain Bacteria; phylum Bacteroidota; class Rhodothermia; order Balneolales; family Balneolaceae; genus Fodinibius. The sequence goes on along the minus strand of DATGUX010000179.1, from coordinate 2,221 downwards.
ATCATCCCAGTGGTCATTGATCTCATCCAGAGAGACCTCTTTAGGTGCCCGAGTAGATTTCTTTTCCTTCGGCTGTTGAGGCTCGGCTGTTTTAGAACTATCGGAACGCTTTTTTCTCCCTAATGACGACGTGCCAAAGAGCTGGTCAAAATCTTCTTCCCCAGCCCGTGCTTCTGCAACCGCAGCGGTTGTGGCAGCCGGTTCCGATACCGGTTTTTCGGAAGTGGGGACAGTCTCGTCAGACGAGATGGATGTGGCTTCCTCTTCAGTACTTTGCGTGTCCGTATCATCTTGTTCGTCGGGTAACTCGGCTGACGTCTCCTCCTTTCCGTTGACATCCGGCGTCGGGTCATCCGAATTCTTTATATCTGTATCGTCATCAGAGGCGGAATCTGAAGCCGTAGTTAGGCCTGACTGATTACTGAGCTTTTTTTTTAACAGCCGGAGTTCTGAAATAAGCGTATTTAGATCCTGGCTGCGCTCCATATGGATCAGCTTCAGCAGCGTGATCTCAAACTGGATCTTCGGTTGATGTGCTTCTTTAATTTTATACTGAGCCTCGCTCACCAGGTGCAGCATGCGCATCAGATCATCTTCCGAAAATGCTTTGGTCGCTTCCTGATACCGCTTCTTAGTTTCCCGGGAGGCCTCAACCAGATGCATCTTATCTGATTTGTTAGCGACATAGAGATTGCGGATATGCTCGGTCAGTCCCACCAGGTATTCCTGGATATCATAGCCTTCGTGCAACAGCTCATTGATCAGCTCAAGCCCGCGGCTGGCATCTTGTTGCTCCACTGCATCCATAAAGTCAAACATACGCTCGGTGCTGACCACATTCAGGGCTTGGAGCAGCTCCTTGTGCTGGATGTCGCTGCCGCAGAATGCTATGGCCTGATCCAGCAATCCAAGAGCATCGCGCAGAGCGCCGTCCGCCTTTTTGGCAATAACATGCAGCGATTCGTTATCAATGCTGATATTCTCATCATCCGCTACCTTGTTCAGATGCGATACGATATCCTCTATACCGATGCGCTTAAAGTCGAAGCGCTGAACGCGGGACAGGATCGTCGGTAATACTTTATTCGGCTCAGTTGTAGCAAAAATAAAGATGATGTGATCAGGCGGCTCTTCCAGCGTTTTCAGCAAGGCATTAAAGGCCGTCTTGCTGAGCATGTGTACCTCATCGATAATGAAAATTTTATAGCGCCCGTTTTGTGGAGGAATACGAACAGTTTCTCTTAGTTGTTCAACATCCCCGACTTTGCGGTTTGAAGCTGCATCAATTTCGATGATGTTTAAAGTCTGTTGAAGCGATTCGCCGTCAACAGTTTCTTCAACATTGTTGACGGTACGTGCCAGCACGCGGGCCATCGTGGTTTTACCCACCCCGCGCGGGCCGCAGAACATATAGGCATGCGCCAAACGGTTCTGGCTGATAGCATTTTTAAGCGTACTGCTGACATGCTCCTGCGATACGATATCATCGAAGGTAGCGGGACGGTAGGTACGGGTTAATGCGCGATAATTATCAGACATCTGATGCCTTCGTTGGGCTAAATTTCATTTTGATATTCAACCAATAAAATTACAAAAAATGAAGGGCAATTGTGGGATAAAGATTTTATCTGTATAGCTACTGTTCAGGCTTCACTTTGCGTACCTCCAGACTCACTGATACGCTATTTAAGGCAGTGTACAATCACCGATTTCCACTTTTAGTAATGCCTTTCTTTGTGTAATTAAAAATAAAACCCTGAGGATTTTCTTAATCCTCAGGGTTTGATATTGCAAAACATATGGGCCGGCAAGCTTTATCTCATCTTAGGAAGCCTGCCGCTGCCGTGAATTTGTTTATGAGCTTTACTCTCCGGCATCAAGTCCGCGTCGTTCGAGCAGGTGTTTGACGTCGGGCTCCTGGCCGCGATACTCCTGATAGAGATCCATTGCTTTATCGCTGCCGCCCTGAGAAAGAATATACTTGCGGAAGCGATCGCCATTCTCGCGTTTCAGTCCGCCGTTTTGCTGCATAAATGCAAAGGCATCGGCCGCCAGAACCTCACTCCAAATATAACCATAATAGTTGGCTGCGTATCCTCCGGAGAAAATATGTGAGAAATAAGGCGACTTATATCGCGGCGGAATGGCTTCCATATCCAGATTATACTTCGCAAGCGCTTTTTGCTCAAATTTTTGAACATCCTCGGGAATCTCATCCGTT
>DATGUX010000178.1:0-8898 GCA_035300985.1 Fodinibius sp. | reverse complement strand
TTTTTCCTGCAGTTTTTTGATGGCATCGGCACTGCGCTGGCCGCTTCGGCAGTGCACCACTACTTTCTTATCACGGCTTATTTTATCAGTTTGGTCAACAATGGTTTTGAGCGGAATGAGTTTCCCGCCAATTTCAGCAATCTCCACTTCATGCGGCTCGCGAACGTCGATGAGCTGTACATCTTCACCGGCATCCAGCCAAGTCTTGTATTCCTGAACAGTAACTTCTGGGATGTCGGATTTTTCTTCAGCCTTTCCATTGCCTGATGAGATACCGCAAAAGGCCTCGTAGTCAATAAGCTCGGTAATCTCCGGGTTTTTGCCCCTCAGCGGATTCTCCTCATTTTTGGTGACTTTAACCGTTCGGGTACGGAAGCTCAGCGAATCGAAGAGGAAGAGGCGGCCCGAGAGTACCTGGCCGATGCCGGTAATGGCTTTGATGACTTCAACGGCCTGGATGGAGCCGATGATACCGGGCAGCACGCCCAGTACGCCTGCCTCTGCACAGCTGGGAACCAGTCCGGGGGGCGGGGGCTCAGGAAACAGGTCCCGGTAATTGGGCCCGCGGGTTCCCTCTCGGTCCACATAGTTGAAAACGGAAACCTGCCCTTCGAACTGGAAAATGGAGCCGTGGACATTCGGTTTGTCGAGCATCACGCTGGCATCATTGACCAGGTAGCGCGTGGGGAAGTTGTCGGTGCCGTCAGCTACCACATCGTAATCCCGGATAATTTCCAGCGCATTTTCACTGGTCAGCCGCGTCTCATGCCTGTTGATGGTAATATGCGGATTAATCTCCTGCAGCCGCTCTTTAGCGACTTCCACCTTGGAGCGGCCGACGTCGGAAGCTCCAAACAGTACCTGCCGGTGCAGGTTGCTGGCTTCAATGGTATCAAAGTCAACCAGTCCGATGGTGCCTACGCCCGCCGCGGCCAGATACTGCAGCATGGGTGCTCCCAGCCCGCCCGTTCCAACAGCTAAAACTTTGGCAGCCTTCAGCTTCTTTTGGCCCTCGATGCCAAACTCCGGAATAGAAAGCTGCCGGCTGTAGTGAGCGAGTTCTTTACCCGAAAATTCTATGTCTTTCCAATTATACATTTTGTTTGTGTCACTTAAATTATCATTCTAACGCGTTTACCGGTTAGGTTTAAATGATTTTGAGCATGGTCATTTGGTATTTTATGACCGACCCCTGTCCTCTCCCGGGGAGGGGAATTCTTTTTTTAAGGCAAGGCCTTTAAGTCCCCTCTTGCCTGTACCGAGCTATTCGGTGAGAGGGGATTTAAGCCTGCTCCGAGACTTCGGAGGGGTGTGTTATTCACCATTCCCAATAAATCATCTATGATTCTTATTTAACCAGTAAACGCGTTCATTCTAAACAATGTTTATTGAATATCGAATTTCGAATTCATAATTTGTTGTTCAACTCCGCCCGCAATAGCAGGAATGATACTCACTTCGGTGTCGTCTTCCAGTTCCAGTGTGCTATTATCCGTGGAAACTTCCTCATCGCCGATATAGATCTTGATAAATGACCGGACTTTGCCCCCGTCGTCGAGGAGGTTCTTTTCGACATCGGGATAAGCTTCTACAAATTGTTGCAGCGCATCCGATAGGTTGTCTTTGTCTGATGTAAAGCTCCGGTTTTGGTCGGTGAATTTACGGAGGGGAGTAGGTATGATTATGGTTGCCATGGTATAGTAAAGGTTTATTTTTGTTCTACGGTGGTTGTTATAAATTCTTCTTCAAATTGGTGCTCCTCATTCAGGCGCCAGGAACGGATATCGGCCGTTTGCCCGTTTTCGACTCCAAGGATGATATAAGAAAAATAGGGCAGGGCCACGCTTCGGTCGTGCTCGGAGGGTTCGGCTGGGTGATCCGGATGCGAGTGGTAAATGCCCAGCAGGTCCAGCTCGTGCTTAAACGCAAATTGTTCCGCCTTCTGATAGTCCAGCGGATCGATTTGAAAACGGCGCCGCTGGTCTCCCTCCTTCACGTTGGAAACCGGTTGGGCTACTTGCACCTTGCGCCCGTTATCGTCAGTACCGTAAAAAAAGCCGCAACATTCATTGGGATAGTCTTTTTCGGCGTGGTGGCGCATGGTTTGCCGGGCTTGCGCAGAGATAATCATGGTATTTAGCTTCGGTTAATAAATATATTTTTGGAGCATATCACCGTATTTACTGCTGTCATCAGGGAAGATGGTGACAATGGTGCCCCGGTCTATTTGCCCGGCAAGCTGCAGGGCGCCCGCCAGGTTTGCCGCCGATGAGGGACTTAGCATCAAGCCTTCGTGCCGGGCTGCCGCTTTGAGTACTTCCAGCGCTCGTCCCGTACTTATTTCCCGTATCTCATCGGGCAGGCTGTTATCATAAATATCCGGCACATGGGCGGTCGCAAGGTGTTTCCAGCCCTCCAGTCCATGCATCGGAATATCCGGTTGCAGCCCAATCAGCCGAATATCTTTATTGTGCTCTTTCAGTCGCCGGCCGGTACCGGTAAAGGTGCCCGTGGTGCCCAGGCCGGCGATAAAGTGGGTAACTTCATTCTGCGCAACGCGCAATATTTCCGGTGCAGTCGTATCATAGTGGGCCCGCCAGTTGCTGGGGTTACTGTATTGGTCGGCATAATAGAATTTATCCGGATATTGCTCAGCCAGTTGCCGGGCTTGTTGTTGGGCTTCGTCGGTACCCCCCGTTGGCGGACTAAAGTGGATATCTGTATCCAGTGCTTTTAGAATCTGTTTGCGCTCTTTAGAAGCGTTTTCGGGCAGGCACAGGGTTACCGGAATGCCGAGTGCGGCTCCAATATGGGCGTAGGCAATACCGGTGTTACCGCTGCTGGCGTCTAACAGTCGCATGCCTTTTGTTAAGCTTCCTTCCCCGATGGCGTCAGCTATGATTCGGCAAGCCGGACGTGCTTTTACACTGCCTCCAAACTGCTGCCATTCCAGCTTTGCCAGGATGCGCACATCCCTGTTGCGATGTAGGTTTTGGATGGGATACAGCGGCGTTTTGCCTACGAAGGAACCCAGTTGTTGCTGCTTGGTGGAAAGGCTTAATTGATCGTTTGGAGCTTGGGTCAGTGTGTGCATTGGTTGCTTGTGGTTTGGCTTAGAGAAAGGTGAAATAATGATCGTCATTAATTACAAAAAAACGATCTTAAATCATCACCGGAGGATTGGAAAGCGTTGGGTATTATAGTCCGGCAGCTATCTACAACAACAACAGCAACAACAAGCTGCACAGCAACGGTGCGCGAAGGGGAAGGAAGGGAATATGTTGGATGGTGTTGTCACTAAAAAATATTCATCTTGGTTTGACGATGAGTCAAAAAGATAAGAAAAAAAATATTGAAAGCAATAACTATATTACAAGGAGCCGTATCGGGTCTTTGTAATATAACTTAAAAGCTATTGGAAAGGCTGTTCAACGGGTTAATAAATTAATTTTTATGGCTGGGAAAACATTTTTTTTAAAAAAATATTTGACATCCCTTTCAGCAAGGGTTATTATAGCCATCAGAAATTAAAGTCGTCGAAACATTTTATTGACAAGTATTTTTTAATGATTCACTCAAATGACATCCAAAACTTCCGCGCAATGATGGCCATGCCTATGTGTATGTGTTGTATGTGTTGCATGAAACACGCGGAAGGTAGTGGATATAGTTTGACTCCGACATAAGTTTAAAACTTGACCTTAAAAGCCCACTATCTGTCGCAGGTAGTGGGCTTTTTCTGTTTATAGAATCCCCCCCGCCTGCTTCAGAAAGGGCTTTGTGAGGTTTCAATTTAACCAACAACCAAAAATCACAAAGTCATAATACAATGCCAGATACATTAACCAAAAAACAAACACTCGTAACCACCGACTGGGCAGCTGAACATCGCAATGATGAGGGTGTTCGCCTGGTAGAAGTAGACGTTCATACGAAATCCTATAGTTCCGGACACATTCCCGGGGCGGTAGGCTGGAACTGGAAAAGACAGCTGCAGGACCAGCTGCGCCGAACCATCGTATCCAAAAAGGATTTCGAAAAGCTGCTCGAAGAATCCGGTATCAGCAACGATACCACCATCGTGCTTTATGGTGATAATAACAACTGGTTTGCCGCCTGGGCCTACTGGCTGTTGAAATACTACAATCACGAAGATGTTCGCATCCTGGATGGCGGGCGTAAAAAGTGGGAGGCGGAAGACCGTGAATTCACGAAAGATGTACCCGAATATGAGGCCGGAACTTATAGCATTAACGCCGAAGTAGAGGAGTACCGCGCCTTTCGGGGAGACATCGAACCTAAGCTTAATGCCGATGATTTTGGACTGGTAGATGTGCGCTCCAGCGATGAGTTTACGGGAAAAATACTGGCCCCCGCGGGACTCAAAGAGCTTTCTCAGCGAGCCGGGCACATCCCGGGAGCGTCTAATATTACTTGGTCTGAGGCCGTCAATGAAGATGGCACGTTTAAAAGTATAGAAGAGCTCAAATCTATTTATGAAAACGAGGGCATTACGCCCGATAAGGAGATTATCGCCTACTGCCGCATTGGTGAACGTTCGGCTCATTCCTGGTTCGTACTCAACGAGCTGCTGGAATACCCGAATGTGCGCAACTATGACGGTTCGTGGACCGAGTGGGGTAACCTTATTGATGCACCTATCGAACGCTAACTTCTAACCCAAATCTGTAGTCGGACAGCCTGCCATTTATCTGTTAGCGTCCCGAAGCTTCGGGGGCCTGACGGATGAATGAAGGCAAGATGTTGAGACTTGCCGAAAAACTGGTACTGACTGCTGACGGGATGAACCAATGTATACCTGATCAATACCATTGTTGTTATTGCCAATGGTAATCCACGTATATAAAATAAATATTTCTACATAATAGCCTGATCTGATTCATTTTTTACATCATATAAAACGTTAAAAATTCACATTAAGTAAGACCATGGCAACTGAAACAAAAAAAATAAAATTAGGCGGGGAAGATACGTCCTGGGAATTTATTTATAAACGCAATAAGATCGAACGGTTAAAGCGGGACAAGGACCCGCTAAAAATTCTGGAAGAACTTCCGGATTTTATTGAAAACGGCTACGAGAATGTTTCGGAAGACGACATGGAAAGGCTTTACTGGTACGGTATTGTCCACGACAAGCCCAAGATTGGAACGTTTATGATACGGCTCAAAGTTCCTTGCGGCATTATGACCGCTGACCAGCTTCGGGGATTGGGGCGGATTTCAGAAAAGTATGGCGATAACTACAGCGAATTGACCACAAGAATGGCTATTCAGCTTCATAAAGTGAAGTTAAAGCACCTTCCTGATGTGATAAAGGAAATTAAAAATACAGGCCTTTCCACTAAAGGAGCTGAAGGAGACACGGTACGAAATATCACCGGATGTCCACTCGCCGGCCTCGATTCCCATGAACCCTTTGATGTTAGACCTGTTATTGAAGAAGCGCATAACTTTTTTTCGGGCAATCCCGATTATTCTGACTTGCCGAGGAAGCTAAAGTTTACCATTACCGGTTGCCCGCTCCAGTGCAGTGGTCCTGAATTTCACGGCATTTCTTTATTGGCTGTCAAAAAAGACGGGCGTAATGGCTTTGCCGTAATATCAGGCGGGGGGCTTACCTCTACACCGCGTATGGCACGTGACCTTGGTATTTTTGTGCCCGAAGATCAGGCGCTGGATGTATTAAAAGGACTCACACATATCTGGGACGGGGAACTCAAATATCGGGCCAGTCGCTCTAAATCGCGTATTAAATTTATGCTTGATGATCACGGACCCGAAAAGGTAAGGCAAGTGCTTGAGAATCGCCTGGAAAGGACCTTTGAAGATTTAAAAGCGCCTGAACCGGAACACGGTGATCAAGCTCATCTCGGTCTCATTTCTCAAAAGCAGGACGGCCTTTATGCACTCGGATATTCCGTTCGGCAAGGGTGGGTGATGGGCGATCAGCTTCAGCAATTAGCTGATGTGCTTGATGAAGTGGGCGGTGAGGCACGCTTTACACGGTTTCAAAATTTCATCCTGGCCAATATACCGGAAGACCATGTAGAATGGACCAAAGAGCAAGTAGCTGATATTGGGTTTTCATTGGATGATGACAGTCAGTTATTTGGCCATAGCATTGCCTGCACAAGCCATAAATATTGTAACTATTCTGTAGCTAAAACCAAGGAAAAGGCAGATGAGATCCAGGAAGAATTGGTTGCCCGTTTTGGTAAAGATGTTGCTAATGGTTTGTCTATAAAAATGGATGGCTGCCCGCATGCTTGTGCCCAGCACTGGATGGGAGATATAGGTCTCCAGGGAACGATGACCCGTACGGAAGACGGTGATAAAATTGAGGCCTATCAACTGTCAGTGGGAGGAGGTACCGGAAGTGAATCCTCCATTGGAAAGTTACTCTCACGTAAAATCCCTACGCATGAGATCACCGATACCATTGCTCGATTAATAGAAGTGTGGCTAAAAGAACGTCGTATTCATGAGGAGCAGCATACCGGAGATGATTCTTCGGCAGGTACTCCCTATGATTTTTACCACTTTTGCCTTGAACATTCTAATCAGGAGTTAAAAGCAATTGCACTGGATGAAGAATTAGAGGAGGTTGAAGCAAAACATATAACCCTTCAGTTTGTCGGGCCTCTTGTTGCCTACGCCGGTGGTATTGAGCAACACAGGCTCCGAAATACTCAGGCGCGCAATGTTCAACGATTGCTTAAAAGTATCACCCGCCGTTTTAACCGGCTTAAAGAGGAGATTCTGCTTGAGGAGGATGAATTCTATGATAAGGTGGATCTATTTATCAACGAAGAAGACAGCAAAACGTTGAATGGTTTAGAAACCGCGCTTGAAGCAGGCGATGATGTACGTATTCGACTTGCTTCATAATGAGCATCACCTTTATTCCCAAAAAATGAAAACAAATATTCCCTGAATAGGTCAGGGAATAATTGAGGAAAAATAGATAATAGAATACTTCAAAATAATTACAACAACTATGGCTACCCAAGAAATTGTATTTGATGATCTTGAAATTGGAGAAATTGCCATGGATCTGGATCATGAACCACCGCAAGAAATTCTGGATTGGGGAATGGATATATTCCGCGAGCGGTTGGTACTTGTTACCTCGCTTCAGCGCAATTCGCTGGCCCTTCTGGATATGGCTTACAAAATCAATCCCGAGATCCATGTGCTTACGGTTAATACAGGACGCCTTCCGGAAGAAACGATTTCATTTATAGATGAAGTGCGTGAGGAATACCCCAAAGCCCATTGGAGGATCGTTCATCCGGATCACCGCGAAGTAGAAGAGATGGTGGAGCGGAAAGGAATGAATCTTTTTTATGATTCCGTTCCGAACCGCTTTCTATGCTGCCATATACGCAAAGTGCGTCCTTTAACGAATGAGCTGCATAAGTATGATGCCTGGATTACAGGACTTCGTCGCGATGAGTGGGCTTCGCGGTCTGCTATCGACAAGGTAGAACTCGACCATGACCACGACGGTATTGTGAAACTAAACCCACTTGCAGATTGGACGGAGGAGGAGGTGATTGATTATATCAGAGATCACGATGTTCCTGAACACCCTCTTTATGCAAAAGGATACTCCAGTATCGGTTGTGCTCCCTGCTCCCGGCCCATAAAGGATGACGAAAATACGCGTTCGGGACGCTGGTGGTGGGAAGAAGGAGCACCTAAAGAGTGCGGGATGAATTGCCCTATCTCTACCGGAAACTTTGAACGCGAAGCCGAACAGATCTTTGCAGAAGTGCATGAGAATGGAGGCGTTGTAACAAATTGAACAAACTGTTGCTGCTATCAGAAAGGCCACAAAACGGGCGATTGCCCCATCGCTCGATTCTTCTGAGGCATCCCCTGAATCACAGAGCGAAATTTAATGGTATGGAAACGATGGATAAGCATAAAAAGTATTGACATGGCGACGACACAAGGAATAGTATATTTGGTGGGCGCCGGTCCGGGCGATCCCGAACTAATTACGGTAAAAGGAGCTAATATTTTAAATGAGGCGGATGTTATTGTCTATGATCGCCTGGCAAATCCGGAGTTGTTTTCGATGACGTCTGGCGATTCGGAACATATATACGTCGGCAAGCGTCCGGATAAACCTTCGGTGTCGCAGTCTCAAATTAATCATATTCTTATAACCAAAGCCCGAGAAGGTAAGACGGTAGCGCGGCTGAAAGGCGGCGATCCCTTTGTCTTTGGCCGGGGCGGGGAAGAATGTGAGGCCCTGCGGGCAGAAAGAATATCCTATGAAATTATTCCCGGCATAAGCAGTGCACTTGCGGCTCCCGCTTTTGCAGGCGTTCCGGTGACCCATCGGAAAGTAGCGCGTTCGGTTACCATTGTCACGGGGCATACTGTTAAAGGAAGTGATGATTTCGAAAATTGGAGACACCTGGCCCTTGCCGATACACTGGTGATTCTCATGGGCATGCGCAATCTTGCTAAAATTGCTGATAAACTCATCAAATATGGTCGCGATAGCAGTACGCCCGTGGCTGTAGTTGAAAAAGCGACCTTTGAGGTGCAGCAAGTGGCGACGGGAACATTGTCGGATATTGCAGAGAAAGCGAAAGGTCTTTCCTCTCCCGGAACTATTATCATAGGCGAAGTGGCCGCTAAAAGTGAGTCGCTTGCCTGGTTTCAGCAATATAAGCTGGATGAGGTGGCCGGTTATGAATACCAGCAACCCATACCACAGTTATCGTAATGGATTTGGATATAGAGCAGTATAGGGTTGCTGCTGAATGATAAGATGAAATGGCGACGTGGCCGAGTGGTTAGGTACAGGATTGCAAACCCTGGGACGGCGGTTCAAATCCGCCCGTCGCCTCTGATTAAA
>DATGUX010000177.1:0-3388 GCA_035300985.1 Fodinibius sp. | reverse complement strand
TACTAATTTTATTTACAACTGATTTAGACGAACTAATTCATGGCTCGAGAAAAAATTATTCCTGTTTCTATTGAAGATGAGATGCAATCGGCCTATATCGACTATTCCATGTCGGTAATTGTGTCGCGTGCACTCCCTGATGTCCGGGACGGACTAAAACCGGTTCATCGTCGCATTCTGTACGGCATGAGTGAATTGGGCATGACCCACAATCGAAACTATAAAAAAAGTGCCCGGATTGTCGGTGAGGTATTGGGTAAGTATCACCCGCATGGCGACTCCGCGGTCTACGATTCAATTGTACGAATGGTGCAGGACTTTTCCCTGCGATATCCGCTGATAGACGGACAGGGTAACTTTGGCTCCGTTGACGGAGACAGTGCTGCGGCTATGCGATATACCGAGGTCCGCATGGAACGCATTGCGGAAGAGATGCTCACTGACCTCAACAAGAATACGGTAGACGGGCAAAGCAACTTCGATGATACGCTGCAAGAGCCGACGGTGATGCCGGGCATGCTTCCCAATATGCTGCTGAACGGTGCTTCGGGTATTGCTGTGGGCATGGCTACCAATATGGCCCCGCACAACCTTACCGAAACCATCAACGGTATTGTCGCTTATCTCGAGAACCCCGATATCAAAGCCAAGGAGCTGATGGAACACATCTCGGCTCCTGATTTCCCAACAGGAGGGATCATTTACGGATATGGCGGCGTGAAGGAGGCCTATGAAACGGGCCGCGGAAAGATTACGCTGCGTGCACGCTGTACTACGGAGGAATTGCGCCGGGGACGCGAGCAGATTGTCATTACTGAAATTCCTTACCAGGTTAATAAGACGACGCTGGTTAAAAAGATTGCCCGCCACGTTGAAAATGAAAAAATAGAAGATATTTCCGAAATACGGGATGAGTCGGATCGTGACGGAATGCGTATTGTGGTTATACTTAAGCGCGGCTCCAATGCCGGTATTGTGCTCAATCAGCTCTATAAATATACGCAGATGCAGACTACCTTTGGCGTCATAAGCCTTGCCTTGGTTCAGGGCCGGCCTAAGGTAATGCCGCTTAAAGAGCTAATCCATCATTACGTAGAGCATCGCATTGAGATTATCATCCGGCGTACACTCTACGACCTGGATCAGGCCGAGGCCCGCGCCCATATTCTGGAAGGCCTCAAAATTGCACTGGATGATCTGGATGAGGTTATTAGAACGATTCGGGCCTCCAACAGTCCCAAAGAAGCTAACCGTGAGCTGCGCCGTAAGTTTGCACTCACGGATATCCAAGCCAAGGCTATTTTGGATATGCGTCTGCAGAAGCTTACCGGCCTTGAGCGAGACAAGATCGAACTTGAGTATGGTGAGATTGCCGACAAAATTGCGGATTACCGAGGCATCTTATCTGACCGAAGCGAGCAGACCAGCATTATTAAAGGAGAACTGCTGAATATTCAGGATCGCTATGGCGATGAACGCCGGACAGAAATTATCCACTCTGCGGAAGACTTTAGCGTGGAGGATATGATTGCTGATGAGGATGTAGTGGTAACCATCAATAATAAAGGTTACATCAAGCGGATGCCTTTGAGCGGCTATCGTCGTCAAAAACGTGGCGGTAAAGGTATGAAGGGCACCACAACGAAAGATGACGAATATGTAGAGCATCTTTTTGTGGCAACTAATCATAACTACATCCTGTTCTTTACTGAAAAAGGACAGTGTTATTGGTTGAAGGTGTATGAGATTCCGGAAGGATCCCGGTTGGCTCGTGGTCGTGCCATTGTTAATCTTATCAACCTTGATAAGGATGATGCCATCAAAACCTTTGTGCCGGTAGAAACCCTGGATGACGAGGAGTATATCAACAACAATTATATCATGATGGCAACCCGGGAGGGAAAGGTTAAAAAAACTTCGCTTGAAGCCTATAGTCGTCCCCGCACTAATGGTATCATTGCCATTAATATTAAAGAGGGGGATGCGCTGCTGGAAGCCTCTCTGACCAATGGTAACAGCAACGTTCTTTTAGCGAACAGAAAAGGACGTGCCATCCGCTTCCATGAAGAAGATGTGCGTGATATGGGGCGTAATACCTCCGGAGTTAAAGGAATGACGCTCGGCAAAGACAACGAGCTGGTCGATATGGTTGTAATTAAAAACACCCATGGAGCCACGGTATTAGCTATTTCCGAAAACGGTTATGGCAAGCGTTCGGAGGTAGAAGACTACCGTGAGCAAAGCCGTGGCGGTAAAGGGGTGATCACCCTGAAGGTAACCAAGAAAACGGGTGAATTGATTGCCCTCAAAGAGGTTTCTGACAAGGACGATCTTATGGTTATTACCGAAAGCGGCAAGGTGATCCGAATGAACTGCGCCGATATCCGAACGATGGGTCGTAATACCCAGGGCGTTCGCATTATGCGGCTTGATTCGGATGGTAAAATTGCGGCTATTACCCGCGTTGTTAATGAAGAAGATGATGCAACAGTGTAGTAAGTAAAAGTTAGTTACTAACGAATTGCTTTCGACGCTATCAGCCCTGTCAGGGTTATAAACTCTGACAGGGTTTTTTTATGTCTGAGGGTACAGTTATTCCTCCTGCGGGAATAAAGATGAAAACCCACGGCATTTCTTTTTTTAATGATCATGAATAGAGCAGAGTATCCCATTCCCGTGCTATAGAGGTGATCCGGGTTTAATGGGTTACAGGCACAAAAGGCTATAATTATCACCGATAAATATGTGAGCCTACTTTCTAAAGCTGCACATCCTAAACCTCATTGGGACTTTTCACTTCATTTACGAATCCTGTATTTATACGCAGATACTCCAGGGAAATATGCAATCCATTTAGCTAAGAGTGAAGTCTGCTGCTATAGTTTTTTAGGCTAAGACGATGTTCGTACTTGGTTGTTGAGACCAATTTCCACATATTATCACTACTATATCTAATCATAGCATGAATATAACTTCCGTAGCAAACAAGGCTGGTGTTATGAAAATGTTACCGTTCAATCATGCACGGAAAGCTTTAAAATAGGTGAATATGAAGAGATATTATTTACTTTTATTCCTGGCAATGGGAATGATAACGGGTTGTTTTAATGAGAATAACCAAGACAGAGAAAAGGTGGTTGAGATGACCATCTATCCGGAAGTTGGGTATGGAAGTGCGCTAATGAGCCAGATTTTTACAGAAGTACTGATATTTTCCGAAAATGATGATAAGACCAAACGACATTTATCCAATATAATTACAGAGGGCTTTGACTTTGAATATGAGAGAGGTTACGAATATACATTTAAAGCTAAAAAGATATGGATGAGCAATCCACCTCAGGACGTTTCTTCCATAAAATATGTTTTTATGGGCTCATTAAATAAA
>DATGUX010000176.1:0-4179 GCA_035300985.1 Fodinibius sp. | reverse complement strand
GGAACGGCAGAGATATTGGCCCGCGCTCGCTCAAGCTCACCAATAGCCTTGGGGAACTCACCTACGTCATAAAAAGCCCGGCTGGCCATTAGATAGGATGTTGAGCTGTCGGGCATGATGGCCGTAGCATTTTCAAAATGTATGGCAGCCCGGCGTTTTTCAGCCTGCGTTGAGGTGTCTTGCCATAGCTGAACCCCCTGATTGTGTTCACTGCTCCATGAGATTTTACGCAGTTGATCAATGCCGTTTCTCGTGGCAATACCACCCTTTGACTGGGAGAGGCGCTCTGCTTGTGAGAGTGCCTTGTCAGCCTGGTAATAAAGAGCCGTACGTTTGGACGGCCAGCTCTTCTGTTGTGCCCATTTTGTCAATAAGGTGCCTTTTTGTAAATAGAGCTTCCCGCTCTTCGGTTGAGAGCCTATTTGCTCGTCGATAGAGGATATATGCTGCTTAATCTGAACTTCGCTCATTTCATCAAAGGAGGCAGGCGCTTGCCGTTCGGGAGTATTTTTAAATGTGCTACATCCAAAAAAGAACCCGAATGCAAGCATAATGCTCGTCATTCGGGTGAATAAATGAATCATAAAGTAAGAGAGGTTAAGAAGATTTATTGCATGCCGGCTTTTTCCATCGCATCAGCAGCTTTGTCATCCATACCCAGCGCTACATAGATGCTGTACAGGCTCTTCCAGTATTTCTGTTCATTAGGTTTGATTTCGGTTGCTCTTTTATAGTTTTTCATGGCTTTTTGGAGCATCCCTTTGCCCTGCTTGTCCAACTGAGCAGCCTCTTCGTTATCCTTAGTTCTGTTTCGTTTGTCAAAAATCGCTTTTGCCCGGTTTTGATAAATAATACCCAACGTATTGTAGGCAGCATCGTCATCAGATCGGTATTGTACTACCGTCTTCAGCTCTTCCTCGGCCTGATCCGTAAGTTCTTCTACCTTCGGTTCCAACTGCTCATTTTGCTGTTCCAGCTCCGCAATTTGCTGCTGAATATTTTCCTTCTCAGCGTCACTGCTGTTGCGCAATTTCTGCTGAAGACTGAAGATTTCATCATAATTAGCTGAAAGCGAATCGTTTAATACAAGGGCCTGTTGGTATATCTGTGTTCCCAATACTAAGTGATACTGCGGATTTTGCGGATCTTGCTCTACCATCTTTTTAACAGTGGCTATAGCCTTTTTGGGCTGGCCGGCTCGCTGGTAGGCGTCCGCCAGGTTTGAGACAAGCTCATCGCTGTCGGGGAACTGTTCTATGCCCATTTCCAGAGCAGAAACAACCTCTTGATTGGCATCCGCTTGAAAATAATAGCTGGCCAGCTGCAGGTAGTCATTGGCTTTGAGGGTTGTATCCTGCTCTATCATCGATATATATTTCTCTTTGGCATCGGCAGCGACCTCGAAATCTTTGTTCATAGCTGATACCTGAGCCAAAACATTCCAGGACAGACTGCTGTCCGGCTGGATAATGGTGGCGTTCTTAAGGTGGTCGGTTGCTTTAGCTATAGGTTCTTGGACAGCATTTTTCAGGCTGTCGTCTGTGGCCAGTTTAACGGCCCGGTTGTGCTCGGTTTGCCATAAAGAAGTTCGGACGGCATCAATGCGTTCCACCTCTCCCGGAGTACTCTCTGCATTAGAGGCCACCTCTTTGGCTTTTTCGAAAGCAGCGTTCATTTGTTTATAGGTTTCGGTGCGGGCGGCAGGATCATCTTTAGAACCGGCAATCTCACCCAGGGCTACGCCTTTGTAATAATAACCCAGTGGATCTTGGGGATGGGTCTGAATAGCCTCTTCCGCAGCCGTCAGGGCTTGTTCAAAGTTTTGGCTTTTTATATTCGACTGCGCTTTGTCAGCCAGTGGGTTTGAGCTGCTGCACCCCACCATAATGCCTATAAGAAGTGTGAAAAGAATATGTGGTAATTTTTTCATGAGCATGATGTTAATTTACTTATAGTATTCAGGGTTAAATATCTTTCGCTTTGATCAGAAAAGTAAGTATATATCCTCCTTTCTGCAATATAATCGATTAGAAATTATTATATTACGCTTCTGTACTCATTATTTTGTTAACGGATTCAGTACAACGTATGTTTGGAGACAGTGACTTTAAAGTCTATAAAAAAAGTAGTTTTGAATATTTACATATAACATCAGAAGAATCAGAAAGCCAAAGCTTAGTGTTACTGCACGGCATGTTTGGCGGTTTAAGTAATTACGACCCCCTTCTTAAGCAGATACAGGGATACAACATTTTTGTTCCGAAAATTCCAATTTATGAACTGGGAATGCGAGAAATCTCCATTCGCAGACTCACAAAATGGCTGCGGGCATTCATGCAGGAATTAGATATAGAGAAACCCATTCTGCTGGGTAACTCTATGGGCGGACATTTAGCGCTTGATTATGCACAGAAATTTACGGCTGATATCTCAGCTTTGATTTTAACGGGCAGCTCCGGGCTGTTGGAAATGAACTTTGGATCGACTTTTCCACGCCGTAAAGACCGCAGTTTTATAAAGAAGCAGGCCAACCTGACTTTTTATGAAGATCTTATTGATGACACAGTAATGGATGAGATTATGACGGTGGTAAAATCGCCCTCTAAACTTACGAATCTGCTGGCTCTTACCCGTGATACTCATAAATATAATATGGAGAAATTTCTTTCCCGTATTACCCAGCCGGTTCTGCTTGTCTGGGGGCGTCAGGATGAAATAACGCCGCCAAAAGTAGCCGATATGTTTTTAGAAAAGTTGCCCAATGCGCAGCTAAAATGGATTGATAAGTGCGGCCATGCTCCCATGATGGAACATCCTGAAAAATTTGCATCATTCTTGAACGACTTTTTACTTCAATTGAAAGATAAATCTAATACCCAGACAACAAAATTATGAAAAAGATTATTCACACCTCCGCTGCTCCCGAAGCTATTGGACCTTACAGCCAGGCCGTGGTTCACAATGACGTGCTTTATTGTTCGGGCCAGATTGGCTTAGATCCCGAAACGATGGAATTTGCCGGTGATGATGTGGAGACACAAGCCAAGCAGGTGATGGAAAATCTCAAAGCTGTGTTGGAAGAAGCAGGATCCGGCTTCGATAAAGTCATTAAGTGTGGTATTTATCTGGATGATATGGACAACTTTGCGGCCGTTAATGAAATTTATGGCAGCTACTTTGACAGTAAGCCGCCCGCCCGCGAGACAGTAGCGGTAAAAACTCTGCCCAAGAACTGCAAAGTGGAAGTAGGTTGTACGGCCTATATTTAGCGGGGTGGATAGGCAAATGTATGGGGAATAGCTTAGACTTTTGCAGAACAAGTACAGGTCCCTAAGCGAATCCGGCTTGAGGTGTTCCCTGAGCGGCGTCGACGGACCGGCTTTATTCGCAATAAAACGGGCAACTTAAAGGCTATCTTAATATTGGAAGAATGAGCCTTATGAATTCAATTAAGCTATTCCTGATCGCTTTGTTAACAGCGACTACTATAAGTTGTGCAGGTTTAGGCTATTCTTCAGATAGTAACTCCAGTGAAGGTTTTGATAAAAGTTCATATATCAATCCCGAGAAATTTGGATATGACTTAAAAATCAGGTCAGATAATGAAGAAGATTCTGGCGATGAAACTTTTCAACCTGTTTCGGTTGATGGAGGCCTTAAATATTTACAGTCTAAAGTAGAATACCCCAAATCTGCACTGCGTCGAAGAATAAAAGGGACGGTTCTGCTTGAAGTATATGTTGACTCAACAAGCAAGCTTTCCTACCTATCCGTTATCGGTAATTCCAGCCGCGTGCTGGTGGATGCCGCTAAAGAGGCATTAAAGAAAGTTGATTTCAATGCTGCGGTATTAAAGGGTGAAAAGGTAAATTCATTTAGGCAATATCCCATTTCATTTCGCCGTCGAAGCTCTATTAGATGAATCAAATCTAATCTTACCAAAGCCTTAAGGTTACTATTTGATGCAGCACTGATTAAACACTTTTCGAGGCTCCATTTGCCGTGGATTAGCCTTAAATTGGGTTCTTTGCCGGTAAGACTATAAGACGAGAACACCGAATAAAGGGGCAGGACAGCTTTCCATTCCTATTTTCCGATCCGGAGGAGCTTCTCTTTTTTATTGCCCATCCGATCGTAGATGACTGCTTTTATATCCATGGCTGAGGGAGGGTCGAATTC
>DATGUX010000175.1:0-2646 GCA_035300985.1 Fodinibius sp. | reverse complement strand
CTTCCTTCTGCCCGGGCCTGTTTGACCATCTGCTGATACTCTTCCGGTAGCGAATCCAAAGGAACCATAAAGCCGTCCACCATCACCATCTGACTCATGGGATTACTGCTCTGCATTTCTCCGGTTGAAAATTCCGAATCGAAATGCCCCAGATTAAACATCTTTTTGATGGTTCTTGCCTTGCCGGAGACGGTAGATTTATTGGTCCCGAAAAAATCGTTTATATCATTAGGAGTCGCATGCGGCTCAAAGGATTTATCAAACAAAAAGTTGATGGATCCAATGGCATATACGACCCCGGCAGCCCAGATATCCAGCTGTCCCCGCTTGAACGGTACCTCGTGCTTTCGCCCCATTTTCTTTACCAGCTTTTCACAGAGCTGCCGATAGTCTTCATCCAGCTTTTGCGAACAGAAGCTGTTGGTTAAGGCAATTATTTTATTTTCCCGTTCTTTTATTCTTTTATCAGCCATGATTGTTGAAAGAGATTAAAATGGACGTTACACGGAAATACGTTGGGTAATATATCAAAGCTTGGACAAAAAATTCAGTTGTAATTTTAACGAGTCCCGGGGCGGACTGTTTAACCGAGCTATCTATCAGAAACTTTGTAGCTCGACATTTATGTCGGGAAGGCCGGAACCTGAATAAAGCGTATCGTGATAAACCTCAATCTACATATTTTAACCCTCCATCCCCTTTAAGAAAGCCATACTTTTTGCAAAAAAATACCAAAATCCCGCAAGTTTGCAACTTGTGGGTACTTCATCGGCAGAGTTCATTTCTGTAGTGGTACAAGTTTCAAACTTGCACCATTGATAGAGGGTGTTCCTTTTCTGATTAAAACTCGTACTGTCGTAAGTAAAAGAGAACTGCCGGTTAAATGCAGCCGGCATTCATGTTAAGCACTCGGGGGATCCAAAGAATAAAAACCTGCCTGATAGCGATTAATTGTAATAAAATCAATGATTTATAGGGCATTATGAAGCATAGCACGTTATAAAAGTTTGCAGCATATTGCTATGCAGAGAGCTTTGGAATACTTCCGTTAATAAGCCGGCTGAAGCTTCTTCTTTTCAGATCAGTTGATTAGTGATTTTGAGAGCTGATATTTCATTATTATCCTGATAACACTCATGGCAATTTCAAAAGAACAGATCGCACGCTTTCAATCTCTCTTCAGGGGACGAGAAGATATCTACGCCCGGCAATATATGCCTGGTTTTACTCACTCAACTTTAGCACAGCTTTTTATTCAACATAAGTTAGAACCACCGGCTTCGGCCACTATATTTATGGCAAATATGCGTTTAGAATTTCGCTATCTTCCAATTGCTGTGAAGTCTGTTACCTCTTAATATTTGAAAGCCTATTTTATGCGCCCACTTGATACCTCTTTGGAACGAAAGCTGTCCTTTAGTACCGATAAAAAGCTGCGCCGAAAGTATATGATTCTCGACAAGGATATGCCCGGTAATATCCGGTGGGGGCGTATTCTTGAGAAGCTGGACAAGCTGGCGGAAGATATTGCCCTAAAGTATGTCCGGCAGTTTTCCGAAGAGGCGCGCGTGGTGACGGCGGCGGTCGATGATATTGCCCTGCACGTGCCCGGGGATATTACCAAAGACCTGTTTATGCGGGCACGTATTAATTATGTGGGGACCACTTCCATGGAGGTAGGTATTCGGGTGGATCAGGACAAGGATGCGACCCGATCGCTGGCCGCCTGTTATTTTACCATGGTGGCACGCGTTGGTGAGGGAGAGGAGGCGGAGAGCTTTCCTATTCCGGCGCTTGAATATGAAAGCGAGCTCGAAAAAAAACGCTATCAGGCGGCCAAGGATCGCAGAAAGGCGTATCGAATGCAGCTGAATGCCTTTGATGACCCGCCCAGTAATGAGGAATATCATCATTTGCGTGAGCTGCATTACGCCCAGGAAGAAGAGGACTTTAACGGGCTGTTGGCCGGCGACCTGACCCGCAGTAACTGGGAGCGGATGTATCCTGATCATGAAAATGTGCCTGAAAAGATTTTTGGCGGCTACGTTATCCGGCGCTCCTTTGAGCTGGCCCTGATGCATGCAGAGGTGGTGTCGCCGGACCGGCCGGTTTTTGTTCGGGTCAACCGCATTAACTTTCTGCAGCCCATCCGTATTGGTGATAAACTGGACTTTACCAGCCGCATCACGTATACCGGAGACACTTCCATCAGCGTTGAGATCGATATTGAACGCACCAGTATGGATCAAGTGACACGGGCCCTCTCCAACACCTGCGTCTTCACTATTGTAAATGTGGGTGCGGAGATGAATCCCCAGCCCGTGCCTAAAGTATATCCAACGGCTTATGACGAAGATGAGCGCTATTTAAAGGCCCGCCGGCGTCATCAGGACTATGAAAATGGAAGCTGAGACATAGCTTATTTTAAGCTGGCGGGAGACCCGAAATTAATCATCACGGCTCCGGCGGCGGCTGCGCTTTCTGCTTCGTCCGTCCTTCCGGTCATTTCTGCTTCGTCGGTCCACCTTGTCGTTTTTACGGGATCGGCTTCTTGTTTTTCGAACTTTTTTAGGTCTGCGCTTCTGTCGCTTATCCACCGCTTCCCGCCGCTGCTTTTGTTGCTTCTGAATGTGAGGCCGGCGTTTG
>DATGUX010000174.1:0-3745 GCA_035300985.1 Fodinibius sp. | reverse complement strand
CAAATCACGAAATAGTTTTATAATCTGATGTGTTTCTTTCAGATGAATGGAGTTTGTACCGATCTCTTTCCAAAGATAAGCCACCGCATCCAGGCGAATAAGACTGATGCCTTTGGACAGATAGAACAGAAAAATGTCAACGAATTCAAGGAGTACATCAGGATTACTGAAATCAAGATCAACCTGATCTTCACTGAAAGTAGTCCAGACATACCGAAGTCCACCATCTGTTTCTACCGTTGTCAGCAGCGGACTATTGCGCGGCCGGGTTACAGAGGATAGATCTGATGATGGATCGACCTCAATGAAATAGTCTTTGCCCGGCTCTTTTCCCATCCGGTAATTTTCAAACCAGTCGCTAAAACGCGAAGTATGGTTGATCACCAGATCTGCCATTATATTATATTTTTGGGAAAGATCTTCGATATTATTCCAGTTTCCCAAATCATCTCGAACCTCCCGATAATCTATGACCGAAAAGCCCTGATCTGAAGAGCTTGGAAAAAAAGGCAATATATGAATGGTATTTACCGCATCTCCCAGCTGTTTGCTTACGAATGCCACCAGCGTCTGTAACTTACCGCTGCTTCCATTCCTGGGCAGGACCACATCCCCATAAGTAATGAGAATCACATCTTCCTGATTCCACCTTTTCTCATTAGCTGATATATTGTCCTGGCCAAAATCATAGCTACTAATCATTTCTTTGATCTGCTGCAGTAGCCGGTTTGAATCTTCCGTCCCGTAAAGAAAATCGAGGTGTTCCAACAATCGATCATCAAGGCTCATAGCGTAATGCTTTCTTGAAAAGTGTTTTCAAATCATTGAAAAATAATTATTCTACAGCGGAAAGTAAGCCCCCATTTAAAACGACTTGTAAAATTTCCTGGAACTATTGATAGTCCTACAGGTTATCCGAAGTGACTTGCAAAATTATAACTGAATTTACAACTGTCAATACTGGCCTAAAAGAGGTCAAATAAGAATATATTTATGTATCTAATTCAGTAATTATTACCTTTAGCATTAGAGGAATTTACCATACACAAGTTACTACTATGGACCGAAAGGCATTTCAGGAACGATTTGGACTTATAGGTGAATCGGTAGCCCTGAAACAAGTTATTGATAAGGTTATACAGGTAGCCGATACAGATATTACCATCCTTTTGCAGGGCGAAAGCGGGGTTGGCAAGGATATTACTGCCAAGGCCATACATGAAGTAAGCAACCGCAAGCATGAAGATATGGTCATTGTAAACTGTGGTGCTATTCCCGAAGGAATTATCGAAAGTGAATTGTTCGGACACGAAAAAGGAGCTTTTACCGGTGCGCATGAGGCTCGTGAAGGGTATTTCGAAAAAGCTAATAACGGTACCATCTTTTTGGATGAAATTGGTGATACCCCGGCTAATGTACAGGTCAAACTGTTGCGCGTGCTCGAAACGGGTGAATATTTTCGTGTAGGCTCCAGTAAGCTTCGCACTACGGATGTCCGGGTTGTCGCCGCTACTAATAAAGATCTCTGGGAGTTAGTACAAGATGGATCATTTCGAGAAGACCTATATTACCGACTTGACACCGTTAAAGTTACCCTGCCTCCCCTTCGGGAACGACCGGATGATATCATCCCTATTTTCAGAAAGTTTGTAACTGAGTTTTCTGCCAAATATGATTCGGTATTTAAAGGCTTCTCTGATGATGCCAAAGAGCTGCTCATCTCTTATCGATGGCCGGGCAATGTGCGGGAGCTGCGTAATGTGGCCGAGCAGTTAGTAGTTCTGGAGAAATCTCAATTTATCGATACCGAAAAGCTGAAAAAATATCTCAAAGGACGTCAGCATACCGGCTCTGCCGACAACTTGCCGGTACTGGCTGATCAGCAGGAACGATCTGCCAACGGATCGATGGGAGATCGCGACCAGAAACTTATTTATCGGGCCCTTGTAGAACTGCGTAACGACATTGGCGATCTTAAAAAGATGCTTGGTACCTTTTTATATTCTTCCTTTTCCCAGAAGAACCTGAAAGCGCTCCCCCAGAATATACAGGATGAGGTTCGCGATGGCGAGATGTCTGACTTTACAATGGATGTGGGTGAATCGCTGGATAACAATATAGGTATGCAATCCTTCGATGAAGCCGATATATCCGAAGAAGAAGCTGAAGTAAACTCTTTTTCAGAGTTTTTCAATGCTGAGAGCATCCCTTCTATAGAAGATACCGAACAGTTTTTAATTGAACAGGCCCTGCGCAAATACGAAGGCAACCGCCGCAAAGCCTCAGAAGCACTGGGCATTAGTGAACGTACTCTTTATCGCAAACTGGACCAATATGATCTGCAATAAATACCGATGGTCCTGTACTTTGCTGTTATTCCTCCTGATGAGCAGCGGTTGCTTCCGCTATAGTTTTACCGGAACATCCATCCCGGAGGGAGTAAATACCGTATATATTCCTTTTTTCGCTGATCAGTCTTCCAGCGGCGTGGGAAACCTTAGTGATCGTCTCAATGATGCTCTCATCAATCGGTTTATTAATCAAACCCGTTTACAGCTGGCCAATTCCCGTGCCACTGCTGATGCGGTGCTGGAAGGCTCCATTGTACGCTATTCCAACAATATTTTCAGTGTTACGGGAGACGATGAGACAAGTCTTAATGAGGTTTCCGTCAATGTCAGAGCTACATTTCAGTTCACTGATAAGGAAGAACCGGAATGGAATAAGGCATTCAGCGGGGCCGCTACTTATGATATCAATGAAAATCCCATTGAAGGAGAAGAGAATGCTGCTCAAGAAGCTTTAAGCCGCGTGGCTAATAATATGTTCAATGATGCCGTCAGCGGTTGGTAAAACAAATGTCCAACTGTTTTAAGCATCGCTGAATTTTCCGTAATCTGCCAGCATAAATTTAAATAATTCATAGCCGAATAACTTGATTGTAATCCTCAGTTATTTGTATAATAGCTTTCTGCGGGGCAGCTAATTTGCTGCTATAGTAGTTAAAAATATGCACTTAGAAATCTAACGTGAGCACGGCATCGACAATGCATTATTTCCAATATTTATGACTGACACACCTCATATGCTTAAGATTCCTTTTGAAATTCCTCAATCGCTGGTTTCATATGCCGAGCAGTTTGAACAGGATCCTCAAAAGGCTATGAGACGGCTGGAAAAGCAGTTATCTAAACGAGGTGCGGATGCCGTTGGGTATTTTCTGTTGGCCTGCTTGTTCTATCGTCAAGATCAGCAAAAGCGTGCTATTGAGGCTGCACTCAAAGCACGGGTATTTGCTCCGGGCAGTCCGTTTTTTCAACGCTTTCATTACTTTTTGAGTCATCCCCGCACCTTTGAGGCCTGGACGCCCAACACGCCGGTAGCCTCCTCATCAGAATTTATTGATCACAGCGGCCCTATTCTGGATTTGGACAGTCTTATCGAAAAACTATCCGAGGCCAAAGCACAGAAAATTGATTCCAAGAGAGATACTTCGGATAGTGCCGGTTCTTCTGCAAATATCAGTACTGATGTGGATGGTATTTATTCAGAAACTCTGGCCAGAATTTATGAGGATCAGGGTAAGCTTGATACTGCTATTCACTCCTACCGACAACTCAAAAAGATCAAACCGAAAAAAAAGGATCATTTCGACCAACAAATCGAACGGTTACAAAAGTTGGCAGAAAAGTCTGAAAAAGAGTAATCCGGCCAAATGCTGATCGAAGCTTAAGAGTAGTTACTC
>DATGUX010000173.1:0-4944 GCA_035300985.1 Fodinibius sp. | reverse complement strand
ATTATAGTTTTTATTCCTACAGATTATGAGAGCCCACTTATTAATGCCTTAATTTTTGAATATTGCTCCAGCGCTACTTTGTTTATATAACTTGCTGCACATTTTTGACTATTGGATTAAGTTCCGGTAGTTATGCTGAGGGGAACAGGCCCGACAACCCGCAGGTTTGGAAGGTAAGCATCAAAGGTAATGATACTTTTTCAAGCGTTATCATAAAGGATCAGATTGCAACAGAGGGCTACTCTTTTTGGGAGAAAATCAGGTTTTGGAACCGCTCCGGGCATAAGCTAAATGAAATTAACATTAAAAAGGATGTCATTCGCATTCGCAACTACTATCATCGGCGCGGTTTTCTGAATGTAAAAGTGCAATATCAGATAAAAGAAGGCAATAAAGCCTGGAAAAAAGAAGTTATTTTCATCATTGATGAGCAGCAGCCCATCCGTATTGAAACAATTCAATTCAGTTTCGATCAAGAAAAGAAATACCGTAATCTGCTGGAGAATGACAAAAAACTTGCCCGTGAAAAACGAAGAAGCGAATATCAGGAAGGCCAGCGTTATGAGACCATTAAAGAGCCGGAAGTTATTGGCGGTTTCGTGGAAGTTCTTAAAAATATGGGCTTTCCCTATGCTGAAGTCGATATCAGTGCCCAGGTGGATACTGCCCGCTTAGCTGCTGAGTTGACGATCCACGGTTCACTGGGACCTAAAAGTTATTTCGACCATATTTCAGTAAGGGGTAACAAAACAATAAGTGAACAGTATGTTATTCGGGAATCGGGGCTAAAAAAGGGCGAGCAGTATAGTTTAGATGCCCTTCAAAAGGCCCAGCGCGAAATTTTCAATCACCATTTATTTCGATTTGTGACCATAGATATTCCGGAACAGCTCAAAGATTCAACACTCAACTTGGATATGCAGATCCGCGAAAACGAACTCCGGACCATTAAGACATCAATAGGGTTTGGAACCGAGGATTATTTGCGTGGACAGGTCAGCTGGATACATCGCAATGCCTTCGGAAAAGGCCATCAGTTTTCAACTACTGCCAAAGCATCTTTCATTGAACAGACGCTGAGCCTTGACTACCTGTTTCCATACGTTTTCAATACGAAAAGCAGTTTTGTGGTTTCTCCTTTCGCTCAGCATCTATTGGAGGAAAATTATGAACTTACCCGCTACGGCCTTAATTATGGTTTAATTTATCGGTATAGCCGAAACCTGACGGGCTCCATTTCTTATCAGCTGACCCGGAATAGTGAAATGTCTCTGCAGTCGGACGTTAGTTTGCCCGACACCACCCAGAATTATAATTTATCCTCTATCCAGCTGAGCGGGTATTATAATCAGTCCTTTAGTCGTCGTGCTCAAAAAGGCTGGGTAATACAACCCTATGCCGAATTTTCGGGTTTTCTGTCAATGGCTGACTTTTCATTCCAAAAAATTTCGTTGGATGTCCGTCGTTATACGCCCCTGACTTCAACAACCACATTGGCTATGCGCATCCAGGGGGGAATGATCTTTGCCACTCAGGAAGATTCCCTTCCCAATAATATTCGCTTTTATACCGGCGGCACAAGTTCAGTCCGCGGATGGGGACGCTACCAGCTGGGCCCCAAGCGAGTGGTGACTGATAGTCTGTCAGATGAGAACGGAAATTCTATTGCCGACTCTACCTCCTTTGACCGATATATACCTACAGGCGGGCGCACCTTCTTTTCCTTCAATCTGGAGATTCGCCAGGATATCGATGCTTTAATTAATAATTTTGGGCTAAGTGCTTTTTTAGACGGCGGACAGGTGTGGCGTAAAGATCCCAATATCACGCGTCGTCCGCTTCAGTTTAGCATTGGCGGCGGCATCCGTTATGCTTCGCCCATCGGTCCGGTACGCCTTGATGTCGGCTACAAGCTGAACCCCTCAGACAAGGATTTAAATATTTACAAAGGAATAGATCATGGCAATGCCTGGGATCGTATTGGTATTCATATAAGTGTAGGGCAGTCGTTTTAATGGGAAGTCCGGCACCACATACCGACAAACGAGCAAGAAGATGGCCGTGGTTTCTTCTTTTGGGAATCGTTACGTTCGTGGTATGCCTGCGCATGGCGCTGATGTCCGGACCGGTACACCGGTGGATAAAGGGTACCATTATTTCGTCGGTGGACGATACACTCGTTCCAGAATTCTCTATTGAAGACATATCGGGTGATCTCTGGAGCGAAGCTACACTGACTAACATAAAGCTGACGGAAGACGGAAATACCGTCGCCTCGATAGATACCGTTCATATAGAGTATAGTCTGCTGAGCTATTTTGGTGAAGCCTTTCAAATCCAGGAGGTGCGCCTGAGTAGTCCTTTCCTGAAGGCCAGCCAGCGACGCGACAGTACCTGGAACCTGCAGTACTGGGTGCATTCCACCGATGCAGATACGGCCGTTACCGACAGTTCGGGGAGCTTTCCTTTTTCCATCCGGGAACTAAATCTGGAGAACGGCCGGGTTGATGTTTCCGCTCGTCATTTAGGCAAAGATTCATCATTCACCCTTGCCGGATTAAATCTTTACGGCAGTTTTGGTATTGGGGCTGATACCTATCAGGCTACGATCAACCGGCTGGGCTTTGATCTCCGCAATAGCCGTCTTGACTCAACACTTTCATTTGAAGCTTCGGGGCGTGGTGATAATTCATCCGTTTCACTTGAGAAGCTGACCATAGCAACGGCACACAGCTTGGTGGAAGCCTCGGGCACGGCCAGCCTTGACGATTCTACGGCAATAAATATTGCCGCCAAAGCTTTGCCTCTGGGTTGGCAGGATCTGGCCGCCTTTTCTAATGAGCTGCCGATACAGAATGATCTAAGGCTTGCGCTAAGTCTGGATGGTAATGCTCGGCAATTCGAAGTGACCTTCGAAGCTGAATCTGAAGGTATCGATGCATTCAGGATGGCGGCAGGTTTTAGTAATGATACTACATTGACGCTGACCTCCTTTGAAACGCAAGCCGATCGTTTGAACCTGGAGGTTTTTACGGGAGATTCGGCGATGCCTGCGCTGCAAGATCTCCGGCTGAAGCTGAATGGCCGGTTGTCCTTGGCTCAATATAAAAAGGCCTCCATGAGCGGAACATTAACAGCAAAAAATATACGCCAGGATAGCTATCGGCTGGGCCTGTTGCAGGGAAATTTTCAACTGGACCAGGGTGGGGCCCAGTTACAGCTCAAGCCCTCAAATAACGGCGAGCAACTGGTAGCCAATATTACGGCATCGCAGATATGGACGGAGCATCCGCAACTAAAAATAGATATCAGCGGATCGGAGATAAATCCTGCCCTTTGGATAGAAAATGAAGACTATTCGGGCCAACTTAGCTTCAGCGCCCGGGCGCAAGGCAGGGGTTGGTTACCGGATGAAGATCCCTGGGAGTATCATCTGGAAATGACGGACAGCCGTCTAATGGGTCAGCCGCTGGACAGGCTGATTTCTGAAGGGACATTTAATCAGAATCAGGTCACTAACAGCTCCCACATCCGGGTTGATAGCAGCCGCTTGAAGCTAAAGGCGGAGATAAGGAACCTCCGGGAGGAGCCAAGCTTTTCCTATGTACTGAATGCAAATAAGCTGGATCTGGCAGATTTCAACGGACTGGAGGAGTATCCGTCGTTACTGACAGCAACAGTGGAAGGCAGCGGCCGGGGCTTGGATCCTGAAAAAATGACGATGCAGGCTGTGGCAACTATTGATTCTTCTGCGATACGCGGTGAGCGCATTCAAAAGATTTCTGCCCGGCTCCAAATGGATGAATTTATTGCGACCATTCCTGAGGCAAGCCTACAAAGCAGTATAGCTGATGGCAGCGCCAGCGGACGCATAGATTTGGCCAATCCTTATAGCAATGGTAATAATCTAAATCTGAACATTAAGATTAAAGACCCTGCCGCTTTTGCTCCTGCTGCAGGGGTTGATACACTGCAGGTTACCGGAAATATTGCGGGGCGACTGGTGCCGGCAGGACCGGATTCAGCGATATTTAAAGGCTCGGTAGATCTAAAAGATCTCAATTATGACAATCAGTTTATAGCGCCGGTTATAACGGGAGGAGTACGGCTCGATCTGGCCGAAGAGCCGCGCTATATAGCTGATGTTGAGATTCAAAGTCCTCAGGTAACTTCCGTGAGTTTGAAAAATATACAGCTGAATACCGAAGGACGTCTGGCAGAAGAAGCAACTGAAGGTTCCTTTAGCTTTTCACTCTCCGGGTCGGATGGGGATCGCATTTGGCAGGCCGGAACCTACGGGCTGTATGCTGATTCGATAGCCGTGCAATTATCGGATCTGGAGCTCTCTACATCACTTCGAAAGTTAAACCTGCAGCATCCCTTTAATCTTAGCTATAGCAAAGGCGTTTTGCATACCGATACGCTTTATGTAGCCTCTGATGATCGTTCGGCCTTTATGAAGCTGGCCGTGCCCTATGCCGATACAACGCGGCAAAAGGGCTATCTCCGGGCAGAAAGATTGAATTTGAAAGCCATCCAGGGAGCAATATTTAACGAATCCTATATTCAGGGGATGCTGTTTAGTAAAGTTCATATTGATCGAACGGATACGACCCTAACGGCCGCTGCGGAACTCTCCATGAGAGACTTGCGGTATGAGGGCATGCGGTTGGATACGCTCGAGTTCAAGGCCGCCGTACAAAATGAGCAGCTCGAAGGGATGATGGAGCTTCATCAGAATGGAGAATTGATTGCTGAAGGCAGCTTGGATATTCCATTTAAAGCCCAAAAACCAACGCAACTGGATGAGGCCTTTTTTAGCAATCCGGTACGCGGAAATCTGGATCTGTACGCCATAAAATTAAGTCGCTTTGAAAAGCTGCTGAGTCAGGCAGGATATGAGGATACGGAAGGCATACTCCGATTTCACGGCAGTTTGCGGGG
>DATGUX010000172.1:0-6540 GCA_035300985.1 Fodinibius sp. | reverse complement strand
ACCGCGCTGGCATTATGCGGCTGGTAGAGATCCTCCAGCACTACTGACAGGTACCGGGTGCGCTTATCGAGTACCCTGTTAATAGTTTCAAGCCGACGAGAAGTAACAAATTGCTGTAGATGTTTAATTAATTTCTTTTTTGTTCCAAAATTCATAAATTTTTTAACATATTATGTTTTAATATAGGATAAATGTTATAATAGTTGTTAATGGGATATCTTTCAATAAAATGAGGAGGCTAATATGCTTGTTAGAGATATATTGAGAAATAAAGGAACGGAGGTATATAGTGTCACGGCCGATGACACGGTTTTTAATGCCATCAAAAAGATGGATGAGCTGGATATAGGGGCACTCGTGGTGCTGGATGGCGATCAGCTGATGGGTATTTTGAGCGAGCGCGACTACCGAAGCAAAGTTATACTCAAAGGCCGGACATCCAAAACAACGGCCGTTCGAACCATTATGTCCGGTGATGTTATCTGCGCGACACCTACAGATTCAGTGGAATCTTGCATGTCTTTGATGACCAAGCACAAAATTCGGCACTTGCCGGTACTCGATAATGATCAGCTCACAGGAGTGGTATCCATTGGCGATCTGGTTAAAGCTATCATATCTAAAAAAGAGGGTGAAATTTCGAATCTGCGACAGTATATCCACGGCGCAGGCGACTTTCCGGCCTAACCAGGCCTAATCGTTACACCGGATGGTGAACCCTTTCTTCCGGACGGTATCGATATACTCCCGGTCGGCATGGCTGCGTATTTTTTTGCGCAAATAACTGATATAAACATTGATATAGTTGGTCTGCGTATCGAAATGGATATCCCATACATTCTTAGCAATCTGCTCTTGTGAAAGAATCTCATTTTTGTTTTTCAGCAGATACACCAGCAGGTTATATTCATTATTAGTCAGATCAACCTGGGTGCCATTTACGTGAAATTCACGCTCAAGCATCCGTACTTCAAGGCTGCCGCAGCTAAGCACCTGGTTAACCATCTGACTGTCAGCACGCCGGGTAACCGCTTCTACGCGGGCCATAAGTTCATTCTTGTCGAAAGGCTTTGTAAGGTAATCATCCGCCCCTACCCGAAGACACTGAACCTTCATATCGGTCTGCTGGTCAGCTGATAGAATGAGTACAGGGGTCGTAATATCTTCCTCACGAATATTTTCGCACAGCTCAATGCCCTCTCCATCCGGCAAACCCAGATCGAGAATAATAACACCATACTCATCCGTTAATGCCAGCCGTTCCCCTTCTTTTGCGGTTTGTGCAGCGTCTACCTCATAACCATCCTTATTCATTATTGTTTTAACTAAAACCCCGATTGATGGATCATCGTCAATGATTAGTGCTTTCATATATTATATCTTGTCTGTAGTTTTTCCCGAGCAATTTAAGCAGAGTATACTGAACTGAAGCCTAATAAAGGTAATTTATTAAAAATATATAATATAACTTAATAATGTTTTATTGATATCCAAGTCCGGTAAGCCATTTTTTTATCTCTTCAGGATAAACGGATGAAAGCCGGTGCGCCTCTTCCAGTTCTTTGAAGGTTACAGAGGCTCCCCAGCCGGCCAGCATGGCACAGCTTTTCTTTTGAGGGTCACTTTTAACGCTCCGATCCTGCCGGCCGTGCAGCGCCAATACATTCAGATGTTCAAATCCGCTGTGCTCCTCTTTAAATACTTCCGTTTTTATGCGGCTGCCGATCACTGCCAACTCATCAATCTGATCTGCCCGTGAAAGGCCATAATAACCGGCCAGATATCCGCCCATAGAATAGCCTACCATTGCAGTACGCGTCGTGTTGATATTAGGATAAAGGTCTTCTAAAAGGTGATCCAAAAATTGTGCTGTCTTTTCCAGAGAAGACACAAATTGCTCGGCTCTCCCGTCATAAAGATACCACGAGCGTCCCCATTGATCCACCGTTTTGTTGTGCTTGCGGTCATAGACGGGATAAGGTCCCTGCACAAACAAATGATAAGCCTCCAGTTCTGCGAGTGGCTGCATCAGCTTTTTAAAGAGCTCCGTATTTTGTTTGAAGCCATGCAGATACACCATCAGCGGCTTCGCCTCGCTGCTACCACTTTCATAAAGCCGATATGGAACCGACAACTCGAATATCGATCTTCCCTCTTGTACTTTCTTCATACCTGATTAGTTTTGTTAGGTTTGGCTTATTTATTTTGACCACACAAATATAAGGGCCATCTCTAAAAGTTGTAGGAATAGGCTGCGATTTATTAATCTATTTTAACCACAGTATAAATAGTTTTAAAAGTCGTTCTTGTTGCTCCAAACCTGAGGAATTTTAAAAGGTTAATCATTGCATAAAAAAGTTGAATTCCGTAGCCTATACCAAAGGGTAATATGGCAGAGACCCTGTTATAATTCGCCTTATATACCTGTTAACATCAAAATAGATTCTATTAAATTGAATATAGAAGACCAGTTATTAGAACAGAATAGTGCCTGGGCATCTCGTATAAAGGAGAATGATCCTGATTTTTTCAAGCAATTATCAAAAGGACAAAACCCAAACATCCTGTGGATTGGCTGTTCTGACAGCCGCGTGCCGCCTAATCAAATTGCCGGGCTGTCTCAGGGTGACCTATTCGTGCATCGCAACATATCCAATATTATTGTTCACACCGACCTGAACTGCCTCTCAGTTGTACAATTTGCAGTAGAGGTTCTTGAGGTTGACCATATTATTATTTGCGGTCATTACGGCTGCGGCGGCGTAAAAGCAGCAATGGAAGGACGAAATAATGGATTGATTGACAACTGGCTGCAACATATCAGGGATGTCAGCCGGCACCGAAGCCAAAAGTTGGAAGGACTTACCGGCGAGGAAAAATACCGGCGCCTGTGCGAACTTAACGTCAAAGAACAAGTCATCAATATGTGCAATACAGCCATCGTGCGCGAAGCCTGGGGCAACGAGGCCAACCTTACCGTACACGGGCTTATTTACGACCTTGAAACAGGCCTGCTCAACAAACTGGATATGGCCATAAACGGACCGCAAGTCTTAGAAAAGACACTACAAACCATAGCATAAGGCCTTTATAAAGCTGACAGGTTTCGAAAACCTGTCAGGCTTAAAGTACGCGGGATAATGTTAAGTTTCTAAGGCTGCCGGTTTTTGAAAAGTCCCGATAGGTAACCTGCATGACAATACGATCTTATAGATTCCATAACCCTGCTATCTCCGACTATACCCTATCATTATCATTAATAGCAGGATTTTAATTGATTGCTGCCATAGGAAACTATCGCAGTCCTCTTTTATGTTTTGTAATTTATTAACAATTACCTGAATTGTCGTGTTATTATGAGATCAAAAAAGATCATAGGCTTTATTGGCTGGATTGTACTGAGCAGCCTGGCCAGCTTTAGCGGTGCAAACTTTGTGCCCGGTGAATGGTACGAGATGTTGCAAAAGCCGCTTTGGGCTCCGCCTAATTGGGTTCCACCCTTGGTTTGGCCCATTCTCTATGTGTTAATGGGCATAGCGGCATGGTTCGTCTGGAAACGCCGGCCGGTTACCGTCAAGAAGCCGGCACTCATGTGGTTCTTACTACAGCTTATTCTCAATGCAATGTGGCCCTGGCTGTTTTTTGGAAAGCACTTTATCGGCACCGCTCTGGCAGAAATCCTCCTCCTGTGGATAGCCATCCTGTTTACAATTTTTCTGTTTTGGCACGAAGATCGGCGGGCCGGTATATTAATTATTCCCTATATACTATGGGTCAGTTACGCCAGCGCCTTAACTTTCGCGGTATGGCAATTAAACTAAAGGATGATGAGCAACAAGCACTACGATTATATCATTGCCGGTGCCGGGGCTTCGGGACTTTCTCTGGCCTGGCATATGCTTCACTCTCCGCTGGCTGACAGTGAAGTGCTCATCGTCGATGCCGACCTTAGCCCAAAGAATGATAAGACCTGGTGCTTCTGGCATGCCGGCGATCCGCCCTTTGCCGATATTATCCGGAAAAAGTGGACTAATGTGGAGATAGGCACGCGAAATAGCCGGTTTTCTCAATCGCTGAGCAAGTATCCTTATTATGGACTGCGCAGTATCGACTTCCAGCAGAAGATTATTGCAGGAATTGAAATGCATCCTTCCTTTGATCTGCTTGAGCAGTCCGTTGAGAAACTTACCACTCATTCCGAGCGTGATATGGCCCGGCTTCATACGGAAGACCACACCTACAGTGCTCCCTATATCTTTCAAAGTTGTTTCGATCCTCTTGAAATACGCGAATCCGATGTCCATTATCCCCTGAAACAACATTTTCTGGGTTGGGAAATCACCG
Source organism: Fodinibius sp. (assembly GCA_035300985.1). Lineage (GTDB taxonomy): Bacteria > Bacteroidota > Rhodothermia > Balneolales > Balneolaceae > Fodinibius. The sequence continues at coordinate 2,196 of DATGUX010000172.1, read as the reverse complement.
TCGATAACACTGTTTTCAACACCGACACCTGTACGCTCATGGATTTTGATGATGACTTTAGCGGCGGCGTTGCCTTCATGTATCTGTTGCCCTGGAGTGCGACTTCAGGTCTGTTGGAATACACCATTTTTTCAGATCAGTTAATTCCAGAGAATATTTATGAAGAAAAGATCGCGCAATATCTCGAGGATCGGTTCAAGCTTAGACCTGCTGATCACCAGATTACCCGTCGGGAGTATGGCGTCATCCCCATGGAAGACCGCCCCGTCATTCCCTGGTATAAACCGCGCATTATGAATATTGGCACACAGGGCGGGCTCGTTAAACCATCCACCGGATATGCTTTTACGCGTATTCAAAAACAGACGGAGCTGATCATGGACAAATTGATTATTCGGGGACGCCCCGATGTATCCCCGGCTTCGGAAAAGCGTTTTAAAGCCTACGATCTTTGGTTCCTGCAAATCCTGCATGATTCCCCCGAAAAAGCACCCGAGATATTCTACCATCTCTTCAAGAATAACCCCATTGATGATGTCTTCCGCTTTCTCAATGAAGACTCCTCCCTATTCGAAGATCTGAAGATCATGAGCAGTGTTCCCTACCGGCCCTTCCTGCACGCCATCTGGAAGACCCGCAAGCGCCTCAGAGAGATCTGACAGGCAAGTCCTTTTAAACCTGACAGGTTTTTTTAATGCCTGAAGGTATTCTCCGCTCATCTGCGGTATTCCCCGGAATCGCCGAAGAGATAGCCCAGCGGCTTCAGCCCGTCCACCTGGTCAAAGATATGCTTAAGGATGCCAACGAGCGGTACAAAGAGGATCATCCCGGAGATGCCCCAAAGCTCCCCGCCGATAAGCAGGGCCACCAGCGCAATCATCGGGTTGATACTTACCCGCGAGCCCACAATATTGGGCGTAATAAAATTCCCCTCCAAAAACTGAACCACGGCAAATACCGCTACTACTCCTACCGGATTCCACAACGAATTGGTAAACAGCAGCGCAAAGATAATGGCCGGCAGACTGCCAATAATTATACCGATGTAGGGAATGATTGCCAGCAGGGCCGCAAATACCGCAAAGAATAGAGCGTGCGGAATGCCTACAATCCATAATCCGATGGCATTCAGCAGGGCAAGCAGGAATATGACCGTCATCATGCCCAAAATATAGTTTTGCGTTACGCTTTGGATGCCATCGACTATGGCATTCACAAACTGCTCGTCATTCTGCCACATCTTTTGCAAGAAGGTGCGGTACATATTTTTATAATACATCAGGAAGAACACAAAGATGGGCAACAGTCCCAGAGTAGTAAAAACGCTGGTGGTAGCGCCGAGGGCCGCACTTATATACTGCCCGCTTTTATCCACAACGGTGGACAAGCCCTGCTCAAGATACTCCAGCTGCCTGGAAGGAGAAATATTCAGCTTGGCCTCAAAGAACTGCAGGATATCACTGCTGACGGCCTGTATCTTTTGGTTGGCCTCGGGCAGACGATCGGCAAACTGCATCAGCTGGATGGAAAGCAAAGATATGATTCCTGCCAATACAACAAATAGCATCAAGATACTCAGGACGATTGCCAGTATCCGTGGACATTTAATCCGCTCGAGCCATTGGCTGAAGGGTTCAAGCAACATAGCAATGAGGGCCGCAAAGGCCAACGGCATTATAATGAACTTGCCATAGGAAAGCACCAGGAAAACCAGCGCTACCCCTAATAAGATCACGGTGCTTTTTAGCCAAAGCGGGTATGTTCTGCCCATAGAATTATCTGCCAAATTTAATGTTATAAGATAGCGGTTTCCTGCTACAGCCTGTCGGTCAGACTATCCAGCGGGGGGTCAAAGTCCTCGCGGAAGATCTCGAAAGGTACTCGCTGGTCTATGTCTTCCTTAACGTTGCTGTCCTCAATTACCTGCTGATAGGTTTCGTAGCAATCAAGCGCATCCAGGAATCTTTGATAGTCCTGCTCATCAGCTTCTACCCAGCAGTCAATCTCTTCCTCTTTGGAAGAGCTCAGCCTAAACTTGCCCGTACCTTCTTCCTCGCTGAAGTGCGTAAAGAAAGCCAGCCGCCGGGGATAGGCTTCGCCGGCCCGCTTCAGGTCGCAGTAGGTACTTTTGACCACCGCATGGCTGACCAAGTGGTCTTCAAAGCCACTGATGCCATGTACCGCATAGGTAACCAG
>DATGUX010000171.1:0-14970 GCA_035300985.1 Fodinibius sp. | reverse complement strand
GGCAGCTTCCTGTAAAAAGAACTCTTTTGTTAACTTGTTGATCCATTACAAATGGGTTTTGTTGACAGTTATATTATGGCTTGTGGCATACCATCTTATTGTTAATAAGGCTGGTTATTTCCGTGATCAGTTTACAGAATCCAACAGTTTGATCCACTAATCACAATAAATATGTGTTTGCAACTTAATGTATCCATAAACGCGTATTATATTCCCAATTTTACTCAGTCACCGTCATTACGCCCTGCATAGTCTGCCAATGTCCTGGGAATGTGCAAACATATGGATAATCACCAGGATTTTCTGGTACGGTAAAATAGATGGATTGTACCTCTCCGACTTTAACCAAAGATGTATAGAAAAGCACCTTATCTGTTTGGGGAACATAATCCTGTTTTGGACCATCTAATCCCATGTTCAAGGCTTCCTTTGCCACATATTCTAATTCACCAGGACGCGTTACTACCAAATTATGTAGCAAATCCGTCGAATTATTAAGCACCATTCGTACGTTACTCCCAGCAGCCACCTTAAAATCAGTTACATCAAAAGTCAGAGCATCTGTAGCATTGATAGTAATCGTCTTGTCAGGACCATTCGTCCAGCTTTCGGGTTGAGTGGTCTGGTGTTTATGGGGCTCTCCATTTAAGGTTTTATGATCCCGACTTTTTGATTTTCCTTTTTTGCCACTCCCTGACAATGCGAGTCCGGGGCCTTCAGGAATATTTTTCAATGTATAGTAACCTACGGGATGAAGTAAGGGATACCCGGTCTCAGCCGCCCGGACCCCTTCGGCCTTAATTTCATGGATGTAGCCTTCTCTCAGATTATCAGCGACCAACCGGACGGACAATCCATCTTCAGCAACTTGTACCTGTGTAATTACTGCCTCCTCTTGGTTAATAATATCACTGCCATAAGAGGAATGGTAATGATAGGTAAAACTAGTAATTCCGTATGAAGAGGGCTCGCCAGCAGTTTCAGGATCAACGGATTTTGTAAATGTAAGATTGAAGCCGTCCGGTTTGGCATGAACTTCTTTGATCTCGAACGGCGTTTCCCCGTTCCAGACCAGCTGCTGCAGTCCATATAATTCCTTCCCCGTCGAGCCCCATCCCCGGCTGGTCATCCCCACAAACATGGAATTGTCTTGTCCCCAATTAATACGAGTTATTCCAGATTCAAAACCTTTTTTAAAAGGGAATACAATCCCCTGATACTCACCATTTACTTTTTCTTGGAACACGCGCATTACCTTGCTTTGTCCTTGATCTCCCACAAAAAGTTGATTCCCAAAGGGACCAAAATTGACATTGGTATTATACAATAGAATGTCTGTCGTAGAAGTACCCATCACACCGTGCGGTAACCAAACCGACGGAGTTTTCATCTCTGATATATTTTTAGCCACTTCAAAAAGAGGATTCCCACTATCTGGAATATCTTTCCCTCTTAAAGAAATAGGTGAATTGGGTTCACTTGCCCATCGCAATCCTCCAGGATGCTGGGTAAAATCACCTTTTTCCAGATGCGTAATACTTCCTGATCCGACCCAGCCTCCCTGTTGGCCTGCATAAAAAAGGTCTCCTTCTGCGTTATAGCCAAATCCACTAGGAGAACGCAAACCAGTTGCGATGGGCTCAACCTCACCTTTTGGCGATATTTTAAGTAGCCAACCATCCCATTTAGACAGGCTTTTCATGTCTTTACCTGTCCATGCCAGATTAAGGGTTACAAGCATATCTCCATCAGGGGTAAATAGTGGCCCATAAAAATATTCGTGATAATTTCCCGTAACGGGCCGACTCCAAATAGTTTTATACTCATCAGCCTTTTCATCTCCGTTTGTATCTGTAAGCCTGGTGATCTCTGTACGCTGAGCCAAGTATAAGCTACTATCTCTATAGGTAAGCCCCAATGGTTCGTGAAGTCCTTCGGCAAAAAGCTGATATTCAGGCTCGCCATCTGCTTGATAAGGATCTTCTATTAACCAAACCTCACCTCTGCGTGTGCAAACAGCTAATCGTCCGTCAGGCAGCAAATCCATCCCTCCAACCTCAAGTATAATGTCATCGGGAATTGAAATATCAACAATGCTATAGTAGTCTGATTCGGTAGGAATGTCATCTTGGGCTAAACTAACTATTGAATTAGTACCGACAAAAAGAAAAATAATTAAAACCCTTTGCAATAGTTGTATAATTCTCTTCTCATAGAGTATTTTCTCGAATAGGCTTATAGTATTGATTTTATTTTCAGTGCATATCATATTCTTATTCATTTTACCAAATAATTTCATACTGAATTGCCATTTTGTTCTCTTTAGCCAATACAGGCAACCGTAGACTATATTCATCCCCAGCATAAATAATTTGGGGTTTAATCCCACCCATATCATTAATTTTTAAATAGTAATTTCGATCATCAATTATATATTCACCCTCATCATTTTGAGTTATCTCTTCCCCCGAGGCCAACTGATACCACATATTTCCTAACCTCTTGGAAGCATCAAGCTGAATAGTTATAACTAAGTGTCGGGGGATGGCAATGCACTCAATTTTCTCTTTAACAGTAACATCATCAATAGAATAGTTGAAAACAGGCCACCCATTTTTCGATATTTTATATCCTTCAATCTTTAAATTGTCCCGTGAAATAGAATCAGGCCACACTCCTGACTTATTGTTCAATATTGCCATTGGTGGGCTACCCTTTAACTCTAGAGGTTCAACGCCCGAAGTAGCTGTTTGAGGTTCCCCTCTATTGACCCACATTTTATTGACATTTAAAAAAGGACCATTCCAGATATCTAACAAAGCGGCTTGCCCCATATCGTAGCTATAGTTGATTCCATTTGGAGACCCTACATTAACAACATGGGTTCTTTTCGAATTTTTATATTCTTTAAATGATCTTATAATCTTAATATGCTCTTTTGGCTCAATTATTAAATCCGGTAATTCCTCGCCGTTGTCTGAAACCGATGATGAAGCATGCAAATTTTGAAGTCGCAGGCGCGGCCCTTCAGCCTCCAGAGACAAGCCAGAAGCTCCACCTTCTGGATGATTAATATACTCCAGAACAAAATCATGGACACCATCTTCCAAGTCTATTGTTTTGGAAGTAATATGGTCCATCTGGTACGCTGTATCCTGGTCAAAGATTGGTTTACCGTCAATAAGCATGCGAACTACCCCAGCATTACGCACATTAAACAAGTACGTTCCGCTGTTTGGAGCCTCGAGCGTTCCTGAATATCGCATTGCATATCGATTAGCTGCTTCTTCTACCGCATCGCCGGCCAGAGAATCCACAGTTCCACTCTTCGAGACCGTTAGGGTATCGAAGTTGGGTAATTCATCAAAAGCCCCTTCATAATACTCATAACTGAGATTAGTTAGTGCTATGCTTGTCTTGTCATATTTTTTGTACTTGATATTTCGAATAGCGACTGGCCCGTGATCGCCCTGTATCATTAAAGGCCCCAGCGGTTGTTCAGTATCAAATGCAGCGGCCCGGGTGGGGCCCGTTACCTCAACATCTTCTTGGACAAGTATTCCGTTTAACCAAACCTCCTTGAAACAAGCATTGGTGATTTTTTCACCGGCGTCATTGAATTCCGGTCCTTTAAACGAAATTTTTATATGTTGCCAAAGACCCGGAGCGCGCGCTGCGTTCCTCAATGGCGGATGCCCCTCATACCCTTTTTCTCCCTCAGGCCTGCTCTCGTCCCAGCGCTGGTATATTCCTCCGACATCACTAAAAGTTGGATTCTCAACGCCCCAACTATCCAACAACTGCACCTCATAACGGCCCATCAGATAGATCCCCGCATTCGATCCCCTTGGCATCAGGAAATCCAGTTCCAGATCCAAATCGTTATGCTCCCATTGCGTAAAAATATGACCGTTATTTTCTTCAGTGGGTATATTTACCAAGATGCCGTTTCCCTCAGATGCCCACAGGTCGTGTTCAATCCGACGATTACTTTCGATCTTTTCCGCAACTTGCCAGTTGCCTGCTACATGCTGGAACGCCTCCAAATCGTTAAGCTCGATGGAGTTCATGGGAAGGGCTTCCATCTGAAGTTGTTCGGATTCAGGCTGGGTGCTAAAGGATTGGATAAGCGGTAGCATCAGGATCAATACGACGAACCAACCTTGTTTAACAATTGAACCTTCGAGTAATTTCCTTAGCATATTTCCTCATATTTAATTTCACGGAATTGTAACGTTAAAGGTTTCGGTATAGTTATGTTCCGTTAATGCACTATTTGCCCGTAAAGCTACATAACATAATAGCACTGTTAAAGTCTAGTTATTAATAACCTGGATTCTGTTTTAAATTTGGATTTGCCTCCAACTGATTTTGTGGTATTGGAAAAACATTTCGAAAGGGCTCTGATGTACCTTTCTCCCACCATGCATCATTAAATCTGGTTTTTCCAGTTTTCCCTTCAAAACGTATTAGGTCTTGTCTCCGCATCATCTCATAGAAAAACTCGCGTCCACGCTCCGCAAGAATTTTGTCAGCATCGAGTGTATTAAACGGCTCAACATTAGCCCGTTCACGTATTCTATTAACCAATTCCAATGCTTCTGGATCGCTGCCATTTAATCGCCAAAGCGCTTCTGCTTTCATCATCAACACATCAGCGTAGCGGAAAATAATCATATCATTATTCATATTATTGGAGCTCAACCCAATTTCCATCTCGTACTTAGCTATACGTGCACCTGCCTGGCGCCATCCATCAGGTTCCAATTCATTAATATATGGAGTGTGCGTAATGGGTGGACCATTTGGATCACTCGATGATGCACCAGGATCGCTAATTTGATTCCCTTCAAGATCAAGTAAGGGGCCCACTAAAAAATTATCCAATCGATCATCAACGGTTCCGCTAATGGTAGAGCCTTGTGGGTCAAGTCCAATAACTTCACCCTGAGGGCCCGGATTTTGTTCAGGATCGATATATGATTCGTAAAAATCAGTCATTGTTTGGACTCCATTATTTGGTTGAAACCCAAAGTTAAATGCTGGCTGACTTGAAAGATGCATAGTCTGCGCAGGCAGTCCAAATCCCGTGCGAAACACCTCATCAAATGGGATGGTAAATATGTGCTCAGGCGAACCTGTATTGTTCACCGTAAAGTTATCGGCATAATTATCCATCAACTCATAATTCTGAGAATCTATAATGGCATTAGTATGCGTCACTACATCTCCCCACCGAGATGTTTTCGTATATACTTCTGCATTTAAGTATAACTTAGCCAATGTCATATGAACAACCCATTTATTAACGCGGCCTATGGTAGCATCCACATCCGTATTTAGTAAATCCAGGACATCTAATAGCTCAGATTCAACAAAGTTGAAAAGTTTTTGGCGCCCTTCTTTTAAATCCGGGCTCGGTTGCTCAGTTTCGGTTATATCCTGTTCAAAGCTGGTAACAATAGGGGCATTACCAAAATTATCTAACACTAAATAATAATAGAACGCCCTGAGACCCCTTAATTCAGCAATAAAAGGATCAATCTCCTCTTGACTAATATTGGCACTTGACTCAACAGCATTTTTAAACTGGAAGATCAATCTATTAGTGTTTGCTATTCCACTAAAAAAATTATTCCAAGCATTATTAATTTCATCTTCTGATGGAGTAAATTTCTGGCGATGAAGTCTTATCCAAATCCCGCCATCTCCCCAATCCGCTCCCTTTTGAGTAATTACTATTTCGTCGCTGGTTACCTCAGCTAATGCGGTTTGCCCTCCATGACTTCCATAGCTTGTAAGTGGGCTATAGGCATCACCTAAAGCCGAAATAATTTCTTCATCGGTTTGGAAAAAATTTTCAGGTGTTATTTCATTGTTGATATTCTCTGTTAGGTCTGTACAAGACACAACAAATGTAAATAATACCAACAAGCTTATTTTTAAAAATCCGTTTAAGTTTTTAATCATTTGCCTATCCATAGTAAGTTAATCAAGATAATTTTTTAAAAATCAATATTTACCGTAAATGAAAATGAACGGCCTGAATACCACTGATTTCGACGTTCAATACCGATGGCAAGAGGATTACCGCCATCAGTCCATCGTACAGATGGGTCCATCCCACCATAATCAGTAAGTGTAAATAGATTTCTCCCTGAGAAAGTGAATTTCAAATTGCTTACAAAGCTTTGCTCTGGCATAGGCACATTGTAGCCTAACGCGAGGTTTTGCAGTCGCAAATAGGTTGCATCTTCAACATGGAAACTTGAATAGGCAGAATTTGATTTCAGCTGGGTTAAATCTAATGCGGTAGTAGTCACATTATACGTACTGATATTAATTGGGTTTTCAAAAAATACCCGGGCAGAGTTAACTAAATCGTGACCATATACCGCCCGAACAAACATGCTCATATCCCAATTTCTATACCTCACAGAGTTTGACCATCCCAGTTCAAAGTCCGGAATTCCATTTCCAATGACTGCTTCATCCTCCCGGGAAACTTCACCCCTGGTGATTAATCCTCCTTCAGAACCATGAAATCTCCAAGTTCCATCATCGCTAATTTTTGCAAACCGAGGACCCCATATCTGTCCCAGTGGCTCGTTCTCTCGGATTCGGACCATTTGTGTGTTATTCTGCCCAGGAGATCCCACATTGGCTAAATACCTAGGAACATCCGATTCGAACTGTTTCAACAAAATATTGAAGGTTGAGAAAGTAAAGCCCGTATTCCATATGCCATCAGTACTACGGATTACATCATAAGCCAGTGCAACTTCTACACCTTTGCTCTGGATTTCCCCAACATTCAACTGCGATGTAGGATACAAATTGGGAGGTACTGGAACCTCCATCTCAAGGATGAGATCATCTGTATTTTTTTGATAATATTCTACTGTTCCCGTTAAACGCTCATCAAACAAAGCGAAATCAACTCCAAGATTATACTCCTTAGTTTCTTCCCATTTAAGATTAGGATTAGGATTACTTACAGGGCCAAAGCTCTGTATAAAATCCCCTCCTGAAAAGAAATATCCAGTTGGACCAAGCCGCAATTTCGATATGCCATCAGAAGGAGCATTTTGCCCAGTTACACCATAACTGGCTCGTAACTTTATTTGGTTGATGAAATCAACCTCCAAGATATTCATAAGCTCAACACCAGCTCCCGTAGACCAAAATGTCCCCCATTTATTATTCTCTCCAAACCGGGTAGAACCTTCGCGCCTAATCGTTCCGTTTAAGTAATAAGTATTATTCCAGTCTAAATTTATCCGCCCAAAACCGGCAATAATGCGGTCATCATTTTTATAACTACTGATATCTCCGAGGCCCTTGTTAAAGTCCTGTATAAACTCAAGATTGTTAAAACCCGTCTCATCAGAAACGAAGTCTCCGCCGCCAACCGTAGTACCCTCATACTCAGAAGAAACGTATGAATATCCAGTTAATACCTCAACGCCAAGATTCTCTAAAGCCTGAGTACTATAATTTAATGTCATATCAAACTGTTCTGTACTGCTTTTATCTGTTTGCCTTTCAGCATGTCCACGACCCAACGAAGAGGGAGAAGCTCCTCCTCCAAACTTACTCGTCCGTGCGTAGAATACATTATGGGAGGCGTCAAAAGTCTGTAATGAATAAAATCCCGAAGCGGTTAATCCAGGTACCAAATCATAAAAATTGTAATCGGCTTTAACTGCTGCATTAATATCACGAAACTCACGTACATTTTTACTAGTTTCTAAAATAGCAACCGGATTGAAAAATTGGTAACCGGAAAGTTCTGTGTAGCCCCCAGTATTTTTAAAGCCCTCACTCTTCACCGGTGCAGTAGGATTAAATGTGACTGCTTGTCGAAATGCATTATCAATGCCTACATCTTGATTATGACTGGTAGCGCTTAAATTAAGTGTCAATACAAGCTTATCATCTAAAGCATAATGGTTTATATTCATCCTTCCGCCTTTCTGCTGAAAACCAGTATGCTTAAGTAATCCTTGATTATCTCTAAAGTTACCCGAAAATCTATAAGTTGTTGATTCTGTCCCTCCCGAAATAGAGAGATTATGAATTTGGGTATAACTGGTTTGCGTTATTTCATCAAACCAATCAGTGTTAGCCCCAAGATCTTCAATCTCAATACCTGTTGTCTTGCTCAATTGTCGGAACTGATCAGCTGATAATACATCGATTTTATTTTCGACACCCATTAACGAAATATCCCCTTTATAGCTTACCTTTGTCTGGCCCGCCTGCCCTTTCTTAGTTGTAATAGCAATAACGCCTGCTCCACCACGTGTTCCATATATAGCAGCCGCAGAAGCATCCTTCATCACATCAATAGATTTAATATCATTAGGATCAATATTATCCATACTTGCCCCGATAATTCCATCTACAACAATGAGAGGCTCATTATTACCAAAACTTGATATCCCTCTAAGACGTAATGTCGGTGACTCATTAGGGTTAGCTCCAGGAGTCGATACTATTAATCCCGGAACCTTGCCTTGTATTAATTCCGTTGGATTATTAACAGCACCTGAGGTGAAATCTTCTGAAGCCACACTAGAAATAGAACTTGTAATTTGCTCTCGTTCTTGTGTTCCATACCCCACGACTACCATTTCTTCTCCCATAATAGATTCTGGGTTAAGCTCGATATCAATGCCAGTCTGTCCATTAATAGGTACTTCCTGTGTTTGATATCCAATATACGATGCCACCAGCGTATCCTGCAGACTTTCTACGGTTAGCTCAAAAGCACCATTAGCATCAGTCGAGGCTCCGGTAGAGGTACCTTTTACCAGAATATTGACTCCCGGTAGGGTTTCTGAAGTGCTTGCATCTGTTATTGTTCCCCTTATTGTCTGCTGTGCCATGGCGCTAACTGCACAAAGCATCAATGGCAATATTAGCAGTAACTTGTATTTATTTGAAATTAATTTGCTTGTCTTTCTCCTTTTTTTTCTGCCCTTTATATTAGCTAATTGGTAATTAACCCACATAGGTTTCCTCGAACTACTTACTTTTATAGGTATATTGAATAATACGACTAAATGCATAGTACATAAATATTCCCAGTTGGGCAAATAATTTTCTTAAAAGGACAAATTTATTCATAGGTCAAGAAGAATTACGAATTTTCAAACCTACTGGAATTAGACTAACTACCCCTTGATGAGAAGTAGGGGTAAATAATTGATCCAACAAATCATCTAACACTTTATGAGCTAGTTTTTCATAATTAGTATCCACAGAGGTAAGAGAGGGGAAATGATATTTACCGTGCGGCAAATTATCATAACCTGCAATGGCAATATCTTCCGGCGAATGATAGCCACATTTACGTGCTGAATTCATAAATCCTAAAGCATTTGTGTCATTTGCAGCAAAAATTGCCTGGGGCTTTTCATTCAGTTTAGAAAATTTGTCGAACGCCCGAACCCCTGACTCCGGAGTGTAGTCGCCAGGATAAGACCAAATAAAATTGATATCTGAATTATGGTTAATCGTATCAACAAATCCATTTTTTCGATAGCGGGCCTCTGGTTTATTGGTTGGCCCTTCAATAAAACCAACAGTCTGATATCCTCGTTCTTTAAAATGAGAGGCGACCAAGCTAGCCCCACTATAGGCATCAAAAGTGACCGTGTTCATCACAGGTTGGAGAATATTTGAACAGGATATCAAGGGAAAATAAGAGGGAGTTTCCTCCATTATTTGCAGGTAATCATCGCGGTGCAAAGCGGGGATCATCAGGACGGCGGATGAATATCCGGAATTGCGCAAGCGTTTAATCAAATCACATATATTATCTACTTCCGGTGAAGTATTAAACATGCTTACATCTAAATTTCGGGACTGACCAGCGTTAATAAATCCATTAAAAAATGAAGCATAAAATTCACCAGTATGAAAATCTGTAATTATTGCCACAAATAAATCTTCTTGTTTTAACTTTGTACCGGCATTCTTTTGTAGAGGGTAGCCTAGTTGTTTAGCAGCTTCAAGGATGACGCGTTCATTTTTTTCTCTTACTTTCCCCTTTCCTCTCAGAGTTCGAGAAATAGTAGAAACTGAAAACCCTGTTTCTTTCGCAATATCCTTTAAAGTTACTTTCATAGTAGATAAATATTAAAATTGATTTTATTACTTTCACAAATATTTTATTATCAGTCAGTAAAGTTATGTAACTTTAGGCAATTATTTTACATAAATAGGAAATTACTAAAGAAGTAGCTTTCGAGTCTGTTGAAAATGATCTAATGCAAACAATTTCATATGAGATGCTACTCTATTCTTTTTATAGAAATTTTCTCCACAATGACTGAATTGATTTTTATTTGAGTTGGCATATTTCTTATATAACAACGTGAAATACGGACACAGGCCTGGCCAAAACTGTTTATTGTGTGCCCCTTATAAAGTTTGATCTTAGCTTTACATAACGGGCCCTTATACGACAAATCGAACTTACCAATCAAGGGATATTAGCTGAAGCTGTCTCCAAGCAGAAAGGGCGTTCTACTTTGCCAGCGGATCCGGGCGAAGCTGGAACTTAACGACCTTGCTGGTGGTCCCTTTGCCCCCTTCCATATGAAACGGCGCCCGGCTGCTCACCGTGGCCCACACCCCGCGTCCTTTCCAGCCGGCATCCGGATCATCAATGCGCCCGTCCATCCATTTGGTATAGAATCCCATCGGATAGGGAACACGGAGCACGACCCATTCCCCGTCCTTTAAGGCCAACAGCCCTTCAGACTCGTTCCCGGTATTGATCGGCACGTTCTCCCCGAGGCCCAGGGTGTTGAACTGGTCGACCCACGTATAGTAGCTGGATTCGGCGCTGCCGGAAGCCTCCAGCCCCTGAAGTTGGGGCAGCGGTTCGCTGTAGAAGGTCCACCCTTCCGGGCAATGCTGGCCGGTGGCTTCCGGCCCGTTGAGGGGGGCATTGCACTTGCGCCGGTCAAAGCTGGCCATGTGCCCGCTGGCCAGCGCCACCCAGGCCACGCCGTTGCGGTCGATGTCCATACCCCGCGGCGAGTATCCTTCAATGGGCTCTCCCTGTTCATCCAGCGGCAGTTCATAGCGTTCCGTCAGTGCGGTCTCGGACGGATTATCTCCGGGCTCCAGTCGGACGATGGCCCCCGGGTAGCCCAGGGAAGATCCCCAGACCGAGCCGTCCGGCGCCGGTGCCACCGCATAAAGCCCGTTGGTAATACGTTTATCCTTTGCCGGATCAACGGGCCCGCCGGGCTCTGCATATTCATCTCGCTGGCCGTTTCCATTGGTATCGAGGATAAGCGGCGTCCAGCCCTGGGCAGCCTGCTCATCTCCGGTGGTATCGAATTTCTTCGTATCCAGCCACCCAACCACCTCTCCGCCCCCGCTCGTCCACAGCGTATTATGCTCGTCTTCTGCGAACATCAGGTGATGGGTACTGAAGCAGGTGCTGATGGTGGTGTATTCTTTTGTCTCCGGGTCATACACGCCGAGGTGACGGTAGGCCTGGCCCATGGGAAACTGCCGGGCCGAGGGATGGTCGGATCCCTCTTTGCAGAAGTCGGGGTTTTCGGGCGGACGCACCGTGGCGGTAATCCAGACCCGGCCCTGCCCGTCCAGCATGGGATTGTGGACATTGGCTTTGCTGTCCCATAGAAGGCTGTCGCCCCAGTAGGGAGACGGCTGCGGCATGGACTGGGCAGCCCCCGGTTGGGTCTGCGGATCGCGCACCGTCAGTGGTACCCGGCTGGTATCGTGCGATTGCGGGTCAAGAACGGGCAGGTAATCGGCGCTGAGTTCCAGGGCTCCATAGAGCCGGCCGTTGGCATTGACGGTGGGATCCCGCCGGTCTGTCGAGACCAAGTCGTGCAGGTAGGCGGTCGGGTCGGCCCAGTCCCACTGGGTAATGACGACATTTCGCTCCAGCCCTTCAGGGCGTGGCGGCTTCGGAGGCACCGCCCCTTCGGCAATCTTGTCGGTCCAGTCCGCAAACATCTCGAGGGTTGCCTCCCTCCCCAGCCGGTGGATGCTTGAAATCATCGTGCCGCCGGTCTGCCCGGACTGCAGGCGGCGCTCCCAGGCATCTTCCGAGGAGGCAAAGCTATCGAGATCAAAGGATGCGTGAAACTCCCGCGTGCCTTTACTGCCGAGTTGGTGGCACGCCATGCAGTTACCGGATTTTATCGACCGCAAAAAATTGGCGCGTGTTTTTATGTTGGGGGAAATACCGTTTCCATCAGGCCCGGTACCGGGGAAGGCGCTTTTTTCGGGGACCTCAAGCAGCGAAAACCAGTAGCCGGCCGGATAGTATTCGGCGGCGGCCTGCCTGGTGGGGGCTTCCACAGCTTTCAGGTCCAGATTATCGCCGGGACGGGCCTCCTGCTTCGGGGAGTCTACTAGTCCGTAGCCGCGTACCCACAGGTCGTACGTTGCGTCCGGCAGGCCGGGTATGAGGTATCGGCCTTCCTCATCGGTCACCACCATTTTGGCGTACCGGGTAGGAAGATCGTGCGTCTCTGCGATCACCCATACCCCGGCTTCCGGCCCGTCGGCACCGGTGACCCGGCCTCCAAGGCCATCGTCTCCAACAGCAACCGTGTCATCAGCAGATCGGCAGCCGGCCCCCACCCCCAACATAATACCGGTGAATAGAAGCAGCAGCGTTGGGCAGCGAACTGATGGTAACATGGCGTAGGCTTAAAGAGTTAATGTATAACTGGCTGGCAGGCTAAAATAATATTAATGATCATCATAAAACAGTAGTCAACTAACGTTAACGCTAATCATTTTAGCTCCCAAGGTCAACAGGAAGAAAAGCGGATGACATTCCTGTCGGCCGGCAAAGATGCCCCTGACTCAGCCAAGAAAACCGCTGTCAGATTAAAGCCGATCCGATAAAGAACTTCTGGGCACCGTCTATCGGCTAAGTTCCCCCCCATGGGGAGAGGCTATGCCAGGCCTTTTCCCCCGCAGGCACGAATGCCGCAAGGCAAAAACCCACCCAGCGGCCCATCGCCCCGGCTATGGTTATCAGGGCTACGGTAGGCCATTGGTTATCGGTAGTATCGTATTACGTATAGGTTAGGCGGGGCAGGTGAGAAAAGATTGCGCCGGATAGGGCCATACTGGTATAGTACAGCCAGTGATGTGAAAAAGCGTTGCCCCGCAGGGCTTTTGCTATAGGGGCCTCCCAATATGGCCGTCCTGCCCTCTGCTGCTCCCCAGCAGTAGTAGTATTTACACGGCCCGCCGCCGTCGCTCATTCCCCCTGTTCATCCAATAGTTGCCGGGCCTGCTGATATTCCGCCTCAAAGTCAATCCCGGTATCCACCGACGGATCAAATTCTTTGAAGGCCGCGTACATATAGGCCAGCAGGTGGCGGCCGGAAAAGGGGGTGTCGGGAATAGCGGTTAGGCTGTATTTCTTGTCCGGACTGTCGGTATCGATGCCGCTGCGGCCCAGCATGGCAATTTCCAAGCCGACCTTCTTAACTTCCTTGGTGCTTTTGCCTTTAAAATATTGCAGGGCGTCCACGATATACATAATGGTGGCCATTTCGGCGGCCCCAAGGCCCCGATTGGAAAAGTACTCCTCCCCTATTTCGCTATCATCGAGCAGCGCAAGCGGATCCGCTTCGATGGTATCGACGGTGGATTCCAGTGATGATGGGGGGGCGGACGGCTCGGCGGCCAGGGTAAAGTACGCGGAGAGCCCGAGGTCTTCGGCCCACAGCTCAATAAGGGCATATTCGGCGCCATACTGGTCGTCGCTGTCATAGGCCTTCCACTCCTTATACAGCTCCCTGGCCTCCCTACGTTCCGGTTGGGTCGCATGGAACTGATCAATCAGGTCTACCCCGTAGAGCTCCTTGAACTGCAGGGTATTGACCAGGCTTAAGATCTTGTTAATGCGGATGATTTTCTGGGGAACCAGCTGCTGCACCTCTTCATTGGTGGCCGATTGGATATATTCGTGCTCCAGCCCCAGCAGGGAAAGAAACTGATAGGGCCGCAGGTGCGGGAAGTCCTCAAAGAGCTTGCGCTCAATGAACAGATCAATGGGCGTGTTATATAGTTGTCCGTTTAGCCCGTCAAATATTTGCTCTATAAACCCATCAACCTTGTCGGCCGGCAGGCGCCGCTTTTCAAGCTTGTTGGTAATATAGGGGTGGTCTTCTTTAAACTGCTCTTTACACCGGCGGGTGGAGGTGAATAGCTGATTGGCGCCTATTGTCCGGGCCTGGATCTGCCGGTCCAGGTGCCCGAGTTCATGCATGACCAGATGGGCCAGCCCCGGACGGCCGGGCTGATATTTCACGCGGTGGCGCTCGCGGCCGTAGACTTCCGCTATTTCAATTTTGGCCGGAGTGGAAATACCCGGGGAGGCTTCAATGGTAATAGGTTTGCCGCCGGCCTGTTCAAGCTCGTTCTTATAAGGGGCTACCAGCGCCTGCAGTCCCTCCCCTGCCGCTATATATTTTTGTGCTTCTTCTTTTATAAGAGCCAGGTTTTTCCGGTACAGCTGCGCCGATGCCCCCGGGTCCAGCTTTAAGAAGGTCTTGCGGGCATACCTGAACGCTTCCCTGGGGTTCTGCTGGCGGGCGGCGATAAGGGCTAATCCATGGAGCGTATTCGGATAGTCAGGATTGAGCTCGTGGGCAAGCTCAAAGTAGCGCCTGGCATCCCCGTATTTGCCTGCATTGGCCAAGTTGCTGCCGATATTATTAATCGCCATGTAATTGTCGGGATTGGTCTGCAGCGCCCGCTCATAAAAGGTAATGGCCGTATCAGCATCCGAGCAGTCGCTGGCATAGATGTTGCCCAACATAATGAGTGCGGATTCATTGTCGGGATCCAGCCGGGCGGCTTCAATGAGGGCATCGATCGCTTTCTTAGGGTGGCCTTGCTCGGAGAGTATTTGTCCTTTAATGCGGTGCAGGTCCGCCGCCGCTGGGT
>DATGUX010000170.1:0-2928 GCA_035300985.1 Fodinibius sp. | reverse complement strand
TAATCCGATCCTTTTTTATTTGCCATAAATATCGTTATGAATAGGGTTTAAAATAAAGATGTAGCCGCCTGAAAATAGTGTATAAATAGCCAAAATCAAAGCGAGCGATGCTTGCTATTGACAAAAGCAGAGATCTGTCCGTAAATCAAAATTTGGCCATTCCCGTGAACCCGCATATAAGCCAGCAGAGGCCGTTTATAGCAGAAGGGAATGAGCTGTTTTCCACTGTAAAAGAATCATTGATATTATTTAATAATAAGCTTATTTTTCTCGTCTATCTACGAAATGTAAACAATGGGTTTTTAAGAATCATGGCACGCAAAGATGATATAACCGGCAAAGGAGCGCAGAACGGCTATCGTTCCTCCAAGTCGAATAACAAAACGAAGCATAAGTTTCAGCAGAATCTGCAAAAGAAACGTTTTTACGTTCCCGAAGAAGATAAGTGGGTGACGCTGAAGGTTTCTACAAAAACGCTGCGCACTATTAATAAGAAAGGTATTAGTGCCGTTTTAAATGAAGCCAGAAAAAAAGGAACTCTTCTGAAAGATGTGTAAATAGTTATCGGTTAATTGTTATTAGTAATGGGTCGTATGCTTTATTTATGGACCAAATAACGATTACCCAGTAACAAATAACCAAAATAGTTATGGCAAAAGGAAACAGAGTACAAGTAATTTTAGAGTGCACCGAAAAGCCGGGATCCTCCCGCTATGTTACAACGAAAAACCGTCGTAACAACCCGGATCGTATCGAACTTAAAAAGTATAACCCGGTTCTTCGCAAGCACACCGTTCACAAAGAAATTAAATAGTTAATATCTAATATTATGGCTAAGAAACAAACATTCGGCACCGACGGTCCTGCCGGGAATACCGATAACCGGCATATGGCAAAAGTAATTGTAGCACAAAAAACATCAAATAATAAATTCGGTTATAAAGAAGCTATTGTTGATCAGGACGACGTGCAGAACTTTATCAAAGAAAATAAGGAATAATAGCATTCCTATTTTCTCCAAAGTGGTTGCATTCGTTTAAGCGGGTGGAACCTTTTTTTTTGCCCTCTTACAAAAATTATCACCAGTTAAGGATTAATTATGGCACTTAAAGATCAGATCATGGCCGACCTTAAACAGGCTATGAAAGCAAAGGAACAAAAAAAACTTCAGGTTTTGCGCTCGCTTAAGGCCAAGCTATTGGAGCGTGAAATCAGTGAGCGAGAAGGCGGAGAAGCCTCCCTTTCTGATGAGCAAACGATTGAAGTGCTGATGAAGGCCGCCAAGCAGCGTAAAGAGTCGATTGAGCAGTTCGAAAAAGGCGGCCGTGAGGATCTGGTGCAATCGGAAAAAGCCGAACTTGAGATCATTAACTCTTACCTGCCCGAGATGCTTTCCGAAGAGGAAGTACGCGAGGTGGCTCGTAAAAAGATCGAGCAAACCGGTGCAGAAAATATGGCGGATATGGGCCGCGTGATGGGCGCCATGATGCAAGAGTTAAAAGGTAAGGCTGAGGGTTCGCTGGTCAGCAAGGTGGTAAAAGAGGAACTTTCCTGACAGCAGGTGCTGCATGAACATCCTCGACTTCCTGATACTGTTACCAATCACCTTTTTTGCCTATCGGGGATTTAAAGATGGGCTTATCCATGAGGTTTTGGGTATAATAGGCATTATACTGGCGGTATTTTTTGCTTTCCAATATATGGATCCGTTCAGCACTTATTTACAGCCCTATTTTGATAAAGATGCGGCCTACCTTCCCTTCGCAGCGGCCCTCATAATTTTTCTGGGTACCCTTATCGTTGTTAATATCATTGCCGCCGTTGCTCGAAACATCTTGCAGACCATCAACTTAAATTTTATTAATCGACTGGGTGGCCTTGCCTTTGGCGCGCTAAAATGCAGTATTATTATCAGTGCTTTACTGCTGGTCGCGGCCGGCTTTAATATGCCTTCTGAAGAGGTGCGCCGGAAATCCAACACTTATCCGTACATTATACACCTCGCTCCATGGGCCTACGATACGGTAGCAGCCGTTTATCCCAATGCCGAAAACTTTGTTGATACGGTTCAAAAGACCATAGGTAAGCATAATCCTATTAAAGATTTTCCCTTTTTAGAACAATAATTTATAGATCCACTATGTCATTTTCACCTGTAGAAGAACAACTGGAAGTCATTAAGCGAGGCACCACCGAAATAGTGCCGGAGCCAGAGCTCATAGAAAAACTCAAAAAGTCACGCAAAGAGAACAGCTCCTTGAAAATAAAGCTGGGCTGTGATCCTACGCGGCCGGATCTACACCTGGGCCACTCTGTTATTTTACGCAAACTTCGGCAGTTCCAGGATTTGGGTCACGAGGTTATTCTTATCATCGGTGACTTCACCGCCATGATTGGCGACCCCTCGGGCCGGAATAAAACGCGCCCCCAACTAAGCCGGGACGAAATCATGGAGAATGCCCAAACCTATCTCGATCAGGCTACAAAGATACTTGATGAGGCCAAAACCTCCATTGTTTACAACTCCGAATGGCTGGGGACCATGAGCTTTGAAGATGTAATCGCACTATCCTCTCAGCTAACGGTAGCACAGATGATTGAGCGCGATGATTTCTCAAAACGTTTTGAAAATAATGAGCCTATTTCACTGCATGAGTTTCTGTATCCGCTGGCCCAGGGTCAGGATTCGGTACATCTGCAGTCGGATGTAGAGCTCGGCGGTACCGATCAGAAGTTTAACTTACTGGTTGGTCGGCAGCTTCAAAAGAGTGCCGGTCAGGATCCGCAGATTGCGTTGATGATGCCTCTGCTCGTAGGTACCGACGGCACGCAAAAGATGTCGAAATCATACGATAACTATATTGGTATTACCGACGCTGCCAATGATATGTACGGAAAGGTACTTTCTATACCTGATCATTTGACCTA
>DATGUX010000169.1:0-4087 GCA_035300985.1 Fodinibius sp. | reverse complement strand
GAACTGTTTTACCAGAATGAGATTGATGAATTTTTGCAGGAAAAAGAGCTCGCCGCTGATTCGGCCAAATTCGAATCCGACTGGAAACAACTTATTACAGAAACACTGGATGAGGCAACAATTGGGGTCCCCGATTTTGAGCAATTTATGACAGAAGGAAGCCGCAATGGCTTACACACCGAGTATTTAGGCCCGCTGCTGGCCGAAATGCAGCATTTGCGGCGCTCCTATCCGGATGCCAACTGGGAGTAATTTAGTTATTGGTTATTAGTTGCCAAATAACTAATAACGATTTACGTTTAACATAGTCATGCCTGAAACCAAACCAAGATATCAGGAAGAAGACCTCCAGAAGCTGCTTTCAAAGGTAATGGATCCGGAGATTCCGGTGCTCAGCATTGTAGATTTAGGGATCCTGCGGGAAGTATCGGTTGAGAGAGGGAAAGTAACGGTCCGCATAACCCCCACCTATTCCGGCTGCCCCGCCATGCACGCCATTGAAAACGAAATCATCAAAAAACTTCGGCTGAACGGCATCCAAAATTTTGAGGTTAAAACCGACTTTTCTGAAACCTGGACCACCGACTGGATGCCGGATGAGGCCAAACAGAAGCTAAAAGAGTACGGTATTGCACCGCCCGGAAAAGCTGAAAGCGATGAGGATTTCCTTAACAATCTGGCCGGTAAACCTGCTGCGGTGACCTGTCCTTATTGCGATTCAAGCGATACGGAGCTCCAAAGTGAATTCGGTTCTACCGCCTGCAAGGCCCAATACTATTGCCACGATTGCCATGAGCCTTTTGAGCATTTTAAATGTATATAGCTATGAAAAGAGCACCCATTTTTTTGCTATCCCTGGTACTGCTTACTATCTGGGCAAGCCCGGCGGAAGCACAGCTCAAAGAAGCCCTTGCTCCTAATTCCACGCGCGCAGATACCACTCAGCATATATCCGTTGCCTGTCTTTTATCTCCTGCTTTTCAAAGCTTTGGTGAGGCCAAATTTAGCTCCTTCAGTCAAGCATCCAACACAAAACTAATTCATTTTAACGGTACAGCTAAATTTTTGCTTCGCGCAGCCACCGATTTGATTCGAGGAAAACGGGAAGAATATTCAATGTATTCATTTGAGAATGCCTGGAAATATCCCGGGCGAACGGTAAAATACCCCAAAACCGCTACCGAATATGAATTATTTGTTGAGCGCTACCAACGCTATACCTCAGAAAATTGACTATCCATCATCATGAGTAAATCACTGATACAAGTCAACCGAGAAGATGCTGTTTTAACGCTCAGGCTGAATCGTCCTGATCGTCTCAACAGTTTTATCGAGCCAATGGCCAGACAGCTTCAGGAAGCGTTAGCAAAAGCTCAAAGCAGTGATGAGGTACGTTGTGTACTACTGACCGCTAATGGCAAAGCCTTTTGCGCGGGACAGGATCTGCCGGAGGTCGCCGATAAGGGTGATCAGTATAAACTCGGCGATACCGTTCGCAGCAGCTACAATCCCATTATCAAGACCATCCGTACCCTCGAAAAGCCGGTGGTCTGTGCCGTCAACGGAACGGCGGCCGGCGCCGGGGCCAATCTGGCCTTTGCCTGCGACCTCGTGCTGGCCTCCAATGATGCCTTTTTTGTACAATCTTTCAGTAAAATAGGACTCATTCCCGACAGCGGAGGTACCTATTTTCTTCCCCGTCTTGTTGGACTGCAGCGCGCCAATGCTATGTACCTGATGGATGAAAAAATATCTCCCCAAAAAGCCCAAGAGATGGGGCTTATCTACAAAGCCGTCGCAGCCGATCAGCTCATGGATGAGGCGACAGGCATCTGCCAAAAGCTGGCCGCCATGCCCACCAAAGGATTTGGTCTGTACAAAAGGGCGGTCAATCGGTCGCTGCAGAACAATTTAGACGAACAGCTGGAGCTGGAGGCCGATCTGCAGACTGAAGCCGGAAAAACCCGCGATTATCATGAGGGTGTGCAAGCCTTTCTGGAGAAACGAAAACCAGAATTTAAGGGGACGTAATTAACCTTCCTCCCAGATACTTTTAATATATTCGTCCAGCGTGGTATTTATCACACAATTTACCAACCGTTGATCTGCTGTATATAAAACACCATGATTTTCAATGGCCGTTGCCAGATAGGTTGCATCGTACAATGTGACCGATAAAGAAGTTGCAAGTTCACAAGACAAACTCGAAATGTTGTTATAATTGACGGCCTTGTAAGGAAGCTTTCTCACCTGCTGAATTTTATGCATCGCTGTTTTTACCTCAATCTTTCTTTGGCGTACTTTTTTTGTGATAACCGCATCTAATTCAATAAAAAATAGATCAGGCACGAAGAAGAATGAAAACTCCTCCAATAGCTTTTCTGCTTGTACCGAACCTTTTTCAAGGAAAAGCCATTTTATTGCTACTGATGCATCAATAACAAAATCTTTCAATGCCGCTCCCTGTCTTCCCGAATATCTTTCGTACTGTCAGAGAACATCCTTCCTTCAGCGCGGTACTTTTCCAGATTTTCCCTTACCATCGCCCGCACTTCCTCTATATCAGGACCAGCATGACTCTCAAGCAGTAATTTCAATTCAGCTTGTAATGAACGGTTATTAGCTGACGCCTTTTTCTTTAGCTTTGCGACCGTTTCTTCATCAAGATCTCTTACCAGCACATTTTTAGACATAATAACAAGGCTTCTTTAAGTGTTATCATTATGATAGCATTTTTTATTTTGAATAACAACCTTTTCGCTGCCAGTTGGTTTTGAACTATTATTCTTTATTTTAAAAATTAACGTAATAAAATATGGAAGTCTTTATTTATGAATCAATCAACCGCTATCGGTGTTATTGGCGCCGGAACGATGGGACAAGGCATTGCCCAAATTGCCTCCGCTAACAATCATCAGGTTTATCTTTATGATGCTTATCCAGATCAGTTGGGCAAGGCCAAACACGCATTACGTAAAATCCTGCAGCGCCAGGTAGAGAAAGATCGCATGAGCCAGGACGAAGTGAACGGCATCATGAAGCGCATTCATTTTGTGGATGACCTGACCAATTTTGACCAGCGCGGGCTGGTCATCGAAGCCGTTGTTGAAGATTTAGAAATCAAAAAGGATGTCTTCCGCCGGCTCGAAGGCATCGCTTCCCGCGAGTGCATTTTGGCTACCAATACCTCTTCTCTTTCAATTGCTTCCATCTCCTCAGCCCTGAAGAAGCCGAAACGTTTTCTGGGTATCCACTTTTTTAATCCCGCTCCGCTGATGCCACTGACAGAGATTATACCCGGTATCGCAACAGCAGGTGATACCACCCAAAGAGCCCGATCCCTCATTGACGGCTGGGGCAAAACAACGGTTTTAGCTAAGGATACGCCCGGATTCATCGTCAACCGCGTGGCGCGGCCCTTTTACAGCGAAGCCATCCGCCAGTATGAAGAAGGCGTGGCCGATATACCTACTATCGACTGGGCCATGGAAGAAATTGGCGGCTTTCGGATGGGGCCTTTTAAGCTTATGGATTTCATCGGCCATGATATCAACTACAGGGTCACCGAAACGGTATTTAAAGAATTTTTCTACGACCCGCGCTTCAAACCATCCTTCACCCAAAAGCGCATGGTGGAAGCCGGTTATCTCGGTAAAAAATCGGGGCGGGGATTTTATGATTATAGCGAGAAGGCCGAAAATCCGGAACTAACCAAAGATGAGGAGCTCGGGCAAAGAATCGTTGATCGGATTGTAGCTATGCTCATCAACGAGGCTTGTGATGCGGTGTTTATGAATGTGGCAACCATCAAAGACCTAGAACTGGCCATGACTGAAGGTGTTAACTATCCCAAAGGACTACTGGAATGGGCTGACGAAATTGGACTGAAAGAAGTATTGAATCGTATCACTGCCCTGCAAATGGAATACGGTGAAGATCGGTATCGGCCAAATCCGCTGTTGAAACGAATGGTTCGAAATAATGAGACCTTTTATAAATAGCTATCAGATGTCAGCAGTCAGCTCTTCGCGAGCTGGTTACTGAAAGCTCAATTATGGATAAAAAAGAACTTGCGGAGAAAGTCGTT
>DATGUX010000168.1:0-2623 GCA_035300985.1 Fodinibius sp. | reverse complement strand
TGTGTTCCATGCGGTGGGCGCGATCGTGAGTAGCAATGCCATAGTCTTCATCCCGTTTTGACAACGCAGCAATGGCATCAGCATCGCGACGGATATTGCCCAGCGGCAGCTCAAAGTCTTTATTTACTAATATGAAGGGTTTGACCTCATAAAGCTCCGGATACCAGCCCGAATAGTGTGAGGTAGCCAGCATCACCACGCGCTTAGGTTTTAAATCTTTGATTGGTGCAAAAGCTTCCACATAGCGGTCGAGTGCTATCCGTGGATCGATATGCGGAGCGTACAGAGCCCTGGGTTTTTTATACGTAAGCTTGGATTTATGGTTGGAAAAGGCCTCATCCAGATAGTCGGTAAGCGCTTTTGGATCAGCGGGATAGGAGCTGCCGGCCGTTATGGCTTTGTGGACCGTTGATTGCTCGTACTCAGTTTCGGTCTGCTCTGCAAAATCGTCGAAATAAGCAGATTCCAGCAATCGATTCCGATCCAGGAACTGAATGAATTCCAGTAGATCTTTTTGGGTAGCATTACCGTTGACGTGCTGCTTTAGATCGTGAATGCTCCTGCGTCCGTCAATGAGTGATAGCAGGGGACCGGCCTCGCGGCGCAGGGCCAGATCGGGCGTTGCATACCGGCGCTGATCCTGAAAATAGAGGTAGCTGTTCTCGTTTTCCTGGATCGGAATGATTTCCAGATCTTTGCGAATTTCGGGAATAGGGTTGGTTCCGGAACTAAAAATATTGGTTTTGCCCATTTTCTTTACTCTTCTCTCATCGGTTGGCATTTGCAGTTGATGCCGTACTGCTTGCAGACCGGGTGGTCGGGCGGTTCAGATATGCGCGCTTTACAGACATTGCGCCCGTGATGGATAATCAAATGCGATAAATCGGTCCATGACTCCCGGGGGAACAGCGCCATCAGGTCACGTTCAATCTTATCGGTATTTTTCTCATGTTTGGTCAGCCCGTAACGGTTGGCAAAGCGTCGCACGTGGGTATCCACTACTACGCCCATATTGATGTTGAAGGCATTACCCAGCACCACGTTGGCCGTTTTGCGGGCCACGCCGCGCAGTTCCAGCAGCTCGGCCATCTTTTCAGGCACTTGACCGTCATATTCATTCGTGATTATCTCTGCGGAAGTCTTCAGGGCTTTGGCCTTATTGCGGTAGAAGCCGGTGGAGCGAACCAGCTCTTCCAGCTCCTGGATAGGTGCCTCAGCCATTAGTTCAGGTGTGGGATAGGCTTCAAACAAATCCGGCGTTACCTTGTTGACCCGAACATCGGTGCACTGTGCACTCAGGATGGTGGCGCACAGCAGCTCGAACGGATTGCGATGCGTGAGCTCGCAGTGAGGATTGGGATAATGTTCGTAGAGGGCGTCCAGGATTTCCCGGGCCCATGCTCGCTGCTTATCCGTCTTTTGAGGAAGTTTGGGCAGGTCGTCGTACAGTTTTACTTTAGCCATAGGATGAATGGGTTGATATTATCAACCTAAAAATCTGAAAGTGCAGGCAAGAATACAATACTGATTTTGAGTGATTTGTTGGTTAGTTTCTTGGTCGTTATTTGCGGAAATATATGCCCTTAGGGGAAGGCTATTTCCGTAAACTGGCAAATACACAAATAAGATTATTATGATTTAAGCTTAAATCGGTTGGTGTTTTTACAGCAATTAAAATTACTGGAACGTTTAACATCTTAATGCCTGTATCTAAAGAAAAAGCTAAAAAATCAATTTCCAGCACCTATGCCTGGGTGGTGCTGGGCCTGTTAACGCTCATTTATATTTCCAGTTTTGTAGATCGGCAAATTATCGCCGTGCTGGGCACCAACATCAGGCAGGCATTAGGTCTCAGCAACACTCAAATTGGGCTATTGTACGGACCGGCATTTTCGCTCATTTATGCGATCTGCGGGCTCTATATGGGGCGTATGGCTGATCAGTTTTCCCGCAAGCGCATTATTTTGGCAGGCCTTACCATCTGGAGCCTGATGACGCTCATCAGCGGCTTTGCTTATTCCTTTGTGTTTTTAGTCACTGCGCGTTTTTTTGTCGGCATCAGTCAATCAGCCCTCAGCCCGGCGGTTTATTCTTTGCTGGCCGATTATTTTAAACCCAGCCAACGGGCAACCGTATTTTCAATCTATGCCTCGGGGATCTTTATCGGCATTGGATGCTCCTTTCTCATCGGCGGATCGGTAGCACAGGCTTATAACTGGCGAACTGCCCTCTATGTCGTTGCAATACCGGGATTTATTCTGGCGGCCATGGGCACTTTCCTACTTAAAGAACCCAAACGACGAAACGGGCAGTCTGCTGTTCAAAAATCAGCCCGGTCAATGCTGGAAGTCTTACGTTATATGTTCCGCAAAAAAACGGTATGGCTGCATTTGACGGGCTTCTCATTTTTAGCCATGCTCGGATATACGCTGCTGGCATTTATTGGCACTGTATTTACCGATGTTTTCGATGCTCCCTCTTATATTGCAAGCTACGGCTGGTTCATGTTTTTGACCGGCGTCAGCATAAATTGCTCGGGCTGGCTGGCCGACCGAATGGCTGATCGCTGGAAACCGTCATCGCGTTTTGGAATGGCCATTGTTGCCGCTCTGGGCGGATTACC
>DATGUX010000167.1:0-2006 GCA_035300985.1 Fodinibius sp. | reverse complement strand
TTGGAATTCAAGGCCTCCACAATTCCATCGGTATAGAGGATAAGCAGATCCTGCTTCTCAATCGACAGTGTCAGCTCTTCAATATTATGATCGAATGCCTCCCCTGCATCAAGCCCTACGCCAATACCACTGGGTTGCAGCTCGGTTATCCGGTCGGTAGAACCATTCAGGTGCAAAATAGGATTGTGTCCGGCCCGGGCAAAACGGAACTCCCGCTTCTGCAGGTCAATAATTCCATAGACCAATGAAATAAACACCCCGCGGGGTGCATTCTCGCAAAACAGGCGATTAGCCTTTTTAAGCACTTCGGCCGGCGATTCCACCTCCCGGCATAAGCTGTGGAGAATACCTTTGACAAAGGTCATATAAAAGGCTGCCTGGATGCCCTTGCCACTCACGTCTCCGATCGTTACCGCAATACGGTGCTCGTCAAGACGAATGATATCGTAATAATCACCACCGGTCTCGTAAGCAGGCTTACACATAGCGGCCAGCTCAAGATACTCGAACTGAGGCGTTTTTATGGGGAGAAATGATTGCTGAACATCCCGCGCAATTTGCAGCTCCTGTTTAATGCGCTCCTCTTGTGCCAGTTCTTCAACATAATCGGGTACAAAAGGCGACAGCGTCTGCTCATCACGGCCCCGGCTGGCGGCCCAGATACCGGTAAGAAGCAGCATGGCCACAAAGATAAGATACGAAATAAATATATAGCTGTCCGGCGATCCCGTAACGATCCACCCTGAAACCGTAGAAATAAGTCCTGTGAACAAAAAGAAGCTCAGAAAAAGCGTTACGGCATCCCACTGCAGGTATATTAACGCCAATGCTATTCCCAGGATCCCTGCTAAAATGATTTCCGCTAAAGCGGGGCCATAAGATCCTGTAACCGGGGCCACTACTGCAAAAGAAAAAATGATAACGCCAAAAACAGTCATCCGGCTGCCTGTCTGTGCATAGGTTTGACTACCCAGCGCTAAAAATATGCCCAGTACGATACTAAGGGCAATCCAGCTATTATTGAGCAACAGATAAAGCGGCGGCCATATTACATCTCCATGCAAAAATACGCGGCGAATATCTATAAACAGATGGGGCATTATCCAGAATACTAAGGTCCAGATACCTGCTAAAATAAAGGCACATAATACCGATCGGATAAGCATAAGTCCGATTGGCTGATTGTACACCATGCCCTGCCGCAAATAATCGTTTATGCTGAGCTTCTCTCTCCAATGCTGGCGCGTGATAGAGTCGCCAATGGCAGCAAACACAAAAAAGGCGAGCGAAGCAGTAGCCCCGGCTAAACCTACGCCCACCAGTACAAGTATTGTTATCGTCCAGTAATTAGGATTGGTGAAAAAGTTAATCTCCGGTATGCTGGATAGCAGCATGGAAACGGATACAGCAATGCCTCCCAGGATACCGATGAGAAGGGCGGGCTTGGTATCGACAGCACGGGCTCGGATACGAAAGAAGAATACGATAATACCCGCCAGGACAAAAAGGAAGATAAGTCCGTTTCGAAAGACCGGCCACAGACCCTGAATGCCTCCGTTTGAATCTTCCCTCAACTTATATGTGGAAGTCAGTTCTATGAGTCCGCCGGCAGGCAGCAGACTCAACTCAAGCTCAAGGGGGATTCCCATGACAGCTTCTGTTGAACTGTAACCTACCCTGATGGACTGCATTTGGTTCAGTGGTTGCACCAGCACCGTATCAGCCTGCAGGGAGGCCGCATCCCAGCCCGTCTTTTCCATGTAGAAAGCAGCTACCTTTAATATGTCTTGCTTAGATAGCTTCAACACAGAAGTTGGGTTATCCGGGTTGAACCGAAGGCTATCGGCGGGCCTGCCGACACTTTTTCCAGCCTGTAAATGAAGCTGAATGCGGGAGGCCAGCACAGAATCGGGAACAGCCTGCATCCACTGCATAGCTTGGGAACGGGCCTGAGAATCCGCGAATACCGCCGTCAGGGCCTTGCGATTCACCTCTCTGGAAGGAAG
>DATGUX010000166.1:0-15531 GCA_035300985.1 Fodinibius sp. | reverse complement strand
AAATGGACCTAAAGTAGGCTACAGCCACTGCCAAAACATGAATAACTTAATCATGGCTCCAAAAATAAATCGAAGGAACCAACTTGGGATAAAATGAATGAAAGGTCGCCGCAAATTAACCGGTCATGAATAATTCGGGATTCGCTACCATTGAATGAAAATCACCCCAATTTAATCGTTCATGAATAATTCGGGTTAACATCATGATAGACGCTAACCAGAGTTTGGATTTGGCTAAAGCAATGAGCTTAGCTGAGGCAGCTGTGGATATGAACATCCGATGTTTTGAAGACCCTATCCACCACCAGCACTATGATGGATATCAAATCCTTAAACAAAAAACAGGCATTGCATTAACAATGGGAGAACGAAAATTTGATACTCTTCCACTAAGAGAATTATCTAAAATGAATGCGATTGATTACTGGCAACCTGACCTCTTACGCATAGGAGCGGTTGGAAAATGGAGAAAAAGCGCCGTTCTTGCAGATAGTTTCCATACGCGCGTATTACCTCATTATTACAAAAATTACGATGCCTCACTATTACAAAAATTACGATGCCTCACTATTATGCACTATACCAAATGGTATAGGAGCGGAGTCTTTTGACTGGATTGACCCATTGATTGACAACCCAATGAAAATCGAAAATGGGAGCGCTTATCCCCCATGCAGGCCCGGGTTGGGCATTCAAGTTTCTGGATAGACATCTCGAAGAGATTATATCTTAATGCAATACTTTAGTAAACGTATGGTTTAATGGCACAACCTGTTACTTCAGGAAAAGCCAAAAAATGCACCAGTCATCTGTATTTACCTTTGTCAAAACAGGTACTTTAACTACAGATAAGTTTTAGCTAAAAAGGCCTACTGGAATGAATATTTTAACCTCCCAAGGATCCTATTTCCGGATCTTATGTGGCACTTCTGTAAATTCCATGGGATTGCCAGGCACCTCAATTTCAACATTATCCAGCAAGAGATTGTCGATGTACTGGAATTGGGCCCCGGTTTCCGCTTGGATGCTGATATCCTCCAGTATCACGTTTTGGGCATGAGCCAGCGGCCAGCCTAAAAAGCTTATGGATTCTTCTGCACCTACTGCCTCCACATCCCTGATGGTGATATTCCGGTATCTTGGAGTCGCCTCCTCAAATGGAATCATTTCATCTGTCCACGGATCTACATAGTCTTCGCCGGTCACCTCCCGAAGAGAATAATGGATAACCGTACCTGCATTTTTGATATCCCACCCGACGTGCGTGATGTTTTCAATAACTCCACCGCGGCCCGGACGAGCCTTAAACTTAATAGGCGCCTGGTTCCCACTGGCCCTGTTATTGCGAACCATCACATTTTTGATGCCCCCGGCGGTCTCTGTTCCGATAGATACCCCGCCATGCCCCTTGAGAAAGGTACAGTTTTCAATGACCACATTTTTTGTTGGTATGCCTATTTTAAGACCATCCGAATAGCGGCCCGATTTAAGGGCGATGCAATCATCATCCACAGAAATGGAACAATTTCTGATATAGATATCGCGGCTGGAATCTATATCAATACCATCGGTACTTGCCGCCTGAACATCTGTTTCAATAGCCGGATTTTCAATGTTGACGCCCGTTATGTCAATCCTGTTGCTGTAGAGGATATGCACCGTCCAGAACCCGGAATTCTTCAGATTGATATCCTCAATACTTGATACCGAAACGCTATCAAACAACACAAGGCGTGGTCGGGGCACGTGCCAGTCTATCAAATCGGGATGAATGGTACCAGACAGGCTGTCCCGCTTCTCCCAGTAGTCCTCCCACCAGTAATAACCGGAACCGTCGATGGTGCCTTTGCCGGAAATTTTTACATTTCTTGTGTTGATAGCATTCACAAGAGCCGACGGCCAATCAACGGTAAGGCCGGCAATTCTTGTATTCTCGAGGGTGGGATAGTTCTCATTACCTGCAACTCCTCGAAGAGTGCCTCCTTCAGCAACCTTTAAATAAACATTTTCTTTTAAATAAATGGATCCTGAAGAAAAGACCCCCTCCGGAATTAATACGGTACCACCACTATCCTGATATGCCTGGCTTATAGCCGTCTGGATGGCTTCGGTATTAACGGTCACAGAATCCCCAACAGCTCCAAAATCTTCTACATTATAGACCTTACCCCCATTCGATGTGGTGGCTAATTGCTGATTACAGGACATAAAGCCAATTAAAAGAAATACAGCAAAAAGCGGAAGGCTCCAGAACAAAGATCTTTTCCGTTGATAAGTCTTACTTTCTGAACTGTGCATAATTTTAGTTTATTGGATTCAGTTTCGTTTTCAATAAAATTCTATAAGCACTTTCCGGTCTGAAAAGAGTCGATTCTTTAGTTCAAAATTTATCCTTAGGGAACCATATTACTTCTGAATAATCAATAAAAGAGCCAATCGATCTGCTCCTGTGCAATTTTGTCTGTAAAGCCGGCATCGCGCAGCGGAATATTTTGATTTCCATCTATGAAACCTAACACAAGGCAGGCCCCTTCCTCAAGGCTTAGCGTGTGTTCACCTGCTTCAAAGCGATAACTATGAATATTTACCGGCGGTAACCCTGGAATATCGATTGCATTGGCCAGTTGGGTATCCGCCTGACCGCGATCATTGGCACTGGCATTAGTTTCCAGATCCACCGGGTCCAGGAACTGGTCATCATTACTATTGAAGAAGCCCACCAGCACTTTCACCGGCTCATCACTGTTGAACTTGATTTTAGTCCCCTGTTCCTGCTGCTCGTTCATCGAAAAGCGAATGGCTTGCATGTTTTGCAGTTCTTTTGCAGCGCCTTGTATTTCATAATCCTGGTCTTTAAACACCCGCTGCCCTTGTTCTACAGGATAGGTGCTTAGTTGCTTATTTTCTAATTCCACATCAGCTTCGGTCAGGACTTTTGAGGCCGTTGGATCCAGCGTGCCCGACTTCAGTGAAGCCAGGTTCTTTTTGAAGTTCTCGAGCTCTGTTTCATACTTGGGCAGCAGCTCTGACCATGTGGTATTCTGCCCGTTTTTACCAGATATTGGGACGCGCCGGTTCTCGGTCTGCATGCTGTTAGCATAGAGATATGCATCGCCGGCAATATTCTTCAGTTCCCGAAAGTGCTTTACGCTTTCCTCCAGTAAGGGTACGGCTTTCTCCAGATCTGCCACATCATCGGAATATTTATATCGCAGTACATACCTGCCCGCCTTGACTTTATCATAATAGAAGTTAGCCAGTGCCCGGTAGGATTTTACGTCATTGCGAAGGCGTTCGAATTCAGCTTCATTTTCTGAGACGTGGGGAGCGGCCTCATCAATCCATTTTTCCGCTAATTTGGCGTGAGTGGTAACCTCCCGGATAATCTGGGGCGGTGTCTCACCGAAGTGCGGCTCGTTGTTCCATTCCCGCTCCACATATTCACCTAACTTCTCTCCTTCGGGCCCATCAGAATCGTAGAGGTGTGGCCATACTCTCCATTTATGGGGATTCACCAATTGACTCATAAACATTCCCAGTGAAAGTGTCTGCCGGTTTCCATTGGTAATGCCAAACCGCCTGAGTAGCTTTGGTGCAATTTCACCACTTTCTTCATACGCTTTCAGGATGGAACTGCCGCAATTTTCACAGCCGTATTTTTCACCAAGCGTATTGCCCCAAAATTCATTTTCTTCTTCCTCAACGCGGTAAGCATCCCAGGCATAACGCCCCCAGGCCTTGTACCAGATCCAGTCGCGCTCGATCTGCAGCAGGCGTGGGTTAGCCTCGTCGGCCGTATAGGGCCAGTCCCAGTAAGAAGTCTGGGGAAAAAGGTGCAGTCCATTAGCCCCATGTGTGCCGTGCATGGCCTGCACGCTTTTTTGGATAAAATCGGGGGAGCCGTAACGGAATGGCTCCAGATTAGCCAGGATATGCACGTTGTCAATGTGAGTAGACCCCAGGTTGCTAAGGTCGCGATGCTGCTGTGCCCATGGCCCACGCGGATTATAGGTTGTCAGGGCCTCACCGTTGTATTTACTCATTGTGTATAGGTTTTTGTAAATCGGCAGGGCCTTATCCATCACCAACCGGGGATTCGTGTCATGCCCCCTGAGAACAATGGGCGGTTCCTGTGTTTTACCCAGTGCTTGCAGCCCGTCTTTCATGCCGGGAATGATGGTCTCGATGAACCATTTGACGTCCGTTTGCTCGCCGGACATCGCTTCGCCCAGGGCCACGAGCAATCCTACATTGGGATATTTTTCGACAAAGGCCGCAATCGATTTTCGGGTATAATCCGCAATAATCGGTTTAATCGGACGCTGGCGATCCTGCGTTACCATATCGTGCTTTTCAGCAAAGGGCTTGGACACGATGATATTGTAGAACATCTGGATCACCCAGATGCCCCGCTTGTTGGCCTCGCGGGTGATGAACCGATACATCTCTTCATTTTTCTTAAACGTCTCATCGCTCACTTCCACTGCGTAAGGATAATCATCCAACTTTACCAGCGAAGCAAACGGATGGCCATTCCAGAGATAAAGCGAGTTATAGCGATTCTCGGCCAAAATGTCCAGGTAGTCTATCCAGTGCTGCTTATCATAAAACCAGGGGAAATTCTCAGGCGTATATGGATATTCATACACCTTGCGGCCGGGTAAAATATTCATCTTCTGCAAACCGATAGCAGCACCGCGCAATTTCATCCCCGGACGTTCTATAAATGCAAGATGCCGGGGAATGGTACCACCGTTTTGTTCAATTCGATCCACCAGCTCCATAGCTCCGTACATGGCCCCAGAGGCATCGCCGCCAATAATCACCGTTTTACCCGATACTGTGTTGATGGAAAAAGATTCCTGCCCAAGGGTATCCTCGGAAACAGATTTTTCAGGTTTGGAGATATAACCTTTGACAAGAGGATCCGATGCTTTGCCGATAAGAATTGCTTCACCCTCCGGAACTTTGTTAGCGTTTGATACCTGGTAACCCGCTTTGGTAAGTGCTTCTTCCAGTTGGCTAACCCCATAAGTAATTCGCGGGTGTGGATCTTCCGGTACTACCATCGTTACCGACCGCTGCTTAAATGAAAATAGTAGGAGGGTTGTGGATATGAAGATAATTAGTCGTTTCATAATGCTGAAAAATGTTCCCGTGACTTATATATCATTTCAGTAATAGAACACTAATGCTAATTAGACGTTTCAACACAGATAAATATAGTCAGTGCCAACCCGTTCTACCCGCATCATCTGCGTTCCATACTCTTTTCTTTTATACCCTGCCTCATCTGCTCAGTTCGTTTTTGCAGGACGTCTTTGTTGAGTTTCAGCTTCACCATCCCCAGCGGGTGGAAGCGCTTGTCGTTGTCTATAGCGGCGTAGACCACCGTATAGACGCCATTGCCCTCGGGGATCAGCCCCATCGGGGTCCGCATGATGTCCCACCACTTGTTCACTTTGGTTCGGATGGGGAAATAATGGCTTTCGGTCCAGTGGAGGCCATCGAGGGAAAGTGAGTACCCAAACATATTGGGCAGATGCAACCCCCACCCATCAGGGCCGCCATCATAAATAGCAATATACACGCCGTTGGGTAGTTGGCTCACAATCGGGTTTTCGATGAACCACGGATGCATACTGGTGATCGGATTCACCGTGGTATCCATACGAGCCCAAGACCCATCCAGGGAATCAGCTTTTGCTAAACCTACATACCAGCCCTGATGTGTGCTGTCGGGATAATTGCTCCATTGCCCCCAGGGAAAGCCGCCCCCATAAAAAGCATGCCAGCCATATTCAACTTTGAAGGGGAAGAAGGACTGAACACCCTGCCGCCCCTCCCAAAGCTGTGAGTTTATTCCCGGCTCCATAATTTTTCCAATATTTTCATAGGGTCCCCCAATTCCATCCATCCCTTTTTCTACCGATTTTGCCTGCCAGATTCGACCAAACGAATGGTTGGGTGCAATGGTCCGGTGCGTAGTATACCCCACATAGGTGCCAAACCATCGGTTATCTTTCTCATTGAAGATCGGCATAAACGACCAGAGGGCGCTGCGCCGGTCGTTGGCGGGATTGTCATCGTCGGTTACTGCATAGTCCCCGCTGGATTCAAAAAGCGTGGCCTGGCGAGTCCAGTTAACCGCGTCCTTACTCGTCCAATGGGCAATACGGGTTTTGACGCGGTCTTGGTAGGAGCCGACGCCCGCCTCCCCAATACGTTCAGTGGGAAACATATGATAGGTCCCATCCACCTTAACCAGGCGACCGCCTTCGAAGCCGCCGCGGTTGCCCTCGGTGCCCGGCATACCTTCATCAACTACCGGCTGGTCTTTGCCACCAGCAATATCAAACAGGGCGGCCTTCTCAGAGAAGCCTTCCACGATGAAGGTCTCCCACACCCGGCCATCCATCCGGCCGGCATTGCGGGGCGTGATCGGCTGGCCCGCCTCAATAACCCCCACCACCGAAAACAGCCCGCTGCGTTCGGGTCGGAGGGTATGTTCCCCGGCTTCCAGCGGCAGGGCATAAATATCCACCGGCGGCAGCCCGGTGAAGGTCAACCCGTTTTCCAGGATGGGCTGGGATGAAAGATCATTACTGAAGTCAGTGGGATTCAGATATTTTTTATCATCCTCCCCCTGAAACAGGGCCAGCAGCACTTTTCCCGGTTGCTCAAGCTCCAGGGTAATGGTCGGCGGACTGGGATCCTCCAGCTTCTCCTCAGGAATCTTGATGCCCGTCAAACCACGGATCTCCGGAGCCACCCGCACCAGGCAGTGCTCCCGCCCGGGGTACGGATGCCCCAACTCATCCACCTGATATGGTGAATAACCGGGGGATAGAATTTCGAAAGAAGCCTCTTGCCAGGTGGAACTATCCGGTTTGGCTTGCTTATATAATCCACCGGCATTTGCATACAAAAAATCGGTGAACTGAAGTAGTAGAATCCCAATTAATACAAGAATAATACTCCTTAAACTTCTCATAAAACTATAATTTTGGTTAACGAATCGACCGTTCTATTCTGTTTCAAACCGAAATACAACGGCGTGCTCATCCGGCAGACGTGCATCGGGCACCGTCAGCGTAATACCTTTGCTGGCCTGCTCAAAGGATGCGTCGTGGATCTCTTCCAGGCCTAACAGCTTCACATCCTTGAGAGGAGCATCAAGATTATTCTCGTTTAACTCCTCAAGGTTGATCTTGGTATTCTCTCCTGGCCAGTCCATAAAA
The DNA here is from genome assembly GCA_035300985.1 of Fodinibius sp. Lineage (GTDB taxonomy): Bacteria > Bacteroidota > Rhodothermia > Balneolales > Balneolaceae > Fodinibius. Next base: position 8,290 of record DATGUX010000166.1, on the reverse strand, counting down.
ATGGCATATACGTAATCACCCTTTTGAGTATATCGCACCTCGTATTCATTCTCGGTTGTTTCTCCGTGCACTGCATATGGCCTGGTTTCATAGATACTTTCCCCGAAAGACCAAAGCCAGCGGCCTACACGATGTACTACATCTTTCTGATTCTGTGGAATCGTCCCGTCGGCTTTGGGAGAAAGATTTAACATCAACTGCCCATTTTTACTCACTACATCAATAAGATGTTCGATGATGTATTCGGGCCCGTGAATTTTCATAGCATCCACATAGCCCCAGGAATAGGACGCCCCGGTGCCAATCGGCATGTCGCTTAGCCAAGACTTATCCAGTATTTTCTCTGGACCATCAATCTCAAAATCTTTCATACCCACATCTTCCGGCAGTCCTTCCTCCTTATAGGTAATGATCACATCCTTGTCTTTCTCTTCAGCTGCATTCAGGTAGTGTGCCACATAGTCCTTTACATACTTATCGGGAATTTCTTTTAGCCAATAATCGAAATACATAAGGTCGGGCATAAACTTGTCTACCACCTCATTGCTTTTACCGAGCCACATGTCCAGCCATTCGTCGCGGGGCATTGGCGTACCATAGAGCTTGTCATATTTGGGATCGGATGCCTCCCACTTCGGTTTGGGATCAACATAGCCGTAGTTGAGTGAGTGGTGCAGCGAGGCCACGAACTTGACATCCTTTGCGCGCAACGCTTGGCTCAGCTCTTTTACGATATCGCGTTGGGGGCCCATCTCTTTTGCATCAAACGGAGTCCATTTACTGTCCCACATCGCAAACCCATCGTGGTGTTCGGCCACCATGCCGGCAAACCGTGCCCCGCCTTTCACAAAGAGTTCGGCCCACTGCCGGGCGTCAAAGTTTTCTCCTTTAAATCGGGGGATAAAGTCGTGATATCCAAATTCAGACAATGGCCCGTATACCGCCTCGTGCCGCCGGTGGGTCCCGAGCTTCGCGTAGTCTGCAGTGTTGTGCATGTGGCTGTAGTAGTGCTCGTTGTTGTAGGCAGGTACAGAATACACCCCCCAGTGTACGTAAATGCCAAACTTGGCATCCCTTATCCACTCTGGGACCTCCTGGTGTTTGGAGAGCGATTCCCAGTCAGCTTTATACGGTTCTTTTGTTTGACTATTAGCGGAATTGACTGAAAAAAAACCAAATAGTAAGAATAGTGAGACTTTTAAATACATCGGTAATTTCGATAAAATATTAAAGGGCATTTTCGTTGTCCGGGTTTTGCTCAAGGGTGGAATTGGCATTGAGATCATATCTGGGAATTTTCCATAAAAAATTCTTCGTCGGAGCGAACTGGAGAGGAGAATAAAGATAAAGCCCATTCTCATTTCCATAAGCCACTTCCTCTTTCACCGCTGAAGTTATATTACCCGTTCTTATTCCCTCATAATATAATTGCCCTTCTCCTATAAATTCCCATCCTCTTTCTCTATACACCGAATCAGCAAATTGTTCTTTCGTCAATCCAGTTGTTAAATCTGGTAATTTTGCTCTATTTCTTACCAGATTAATTTTACTGTAAGCATCAGCTGTAGGACCATTTATCGCATTTTCTGCTTCTGCATAATTCAATAAGACTTCAGCATATCTTAGAACATACATATTTGTGCCTGCATAACCTGTGCTATAAGATTGAGCCGTTCGGTCGTAATATTTGATATTGCCTGGTGTTGCCGATTGCCATCCCTGGCTCCCGGGATAAAATCCCTTATCTGATTCAAGCCACTCTACCGTATCTCCTGTAGAAAGAATAGTTGATGTTAAGAACGTTGAAGATTTACGATAATCCTGATCGTTATAAGAATTATAGGCTATAAATGACGGACCGTATCGATGATACATTTGAGCTCCTACATTTTCATCGGCTATATTAATTCCAGCATATGTATGAAGGGTATTATCTTCACCATCTTTGTGGCCGAGTTGTATTTCAAAAATAGATTCTATCCCATTTTCGTTATTAGCATTCCACCATTTCCATAAATCTCGAAAATCTGACTCAAGTGCATATTCCCTGGAATCTATAACCATTTTCGAATATCTATTGCTTTCCTCAAAGTATTGCGCTTCTCCAGTCATGCTTCCACGGTAGAGATAAACCTTGCCAAGCAGAGCACGGGCTGCCCCTCTGCTTGCCCGCCATATTTCCTCATTTCCATATTCTGATTTTAAAGGAAGATTCTCTGCGGCGTACGACAAATCTTCAATAATGTAGTCGTATGTTTCCTCTACAGATTTTCGGGGAATTTCAAGGTTGTCGAGGCCTTGGGTATAAGTTTCCGGGATTGGTACCCCTCCATATAGGCGCAGAAGATTGAAATAAGTCAAAGCCCTTAAAAACATGGCCTCGCCAAATCGTTGCTGTCTAAGTTCCTCATCCATCTGGATACCCTGGCCTTTGCCTATCACCAGATTTGCAGTATTGATAATTTGATAGCTATCCCCCCATTTATCTATCGTCATATCGGGATTGTTTACATCACTCCAGACATTATATAGATGGGGACTGTCTTCGGTCCTGTTCGGTGCTCCAAACTCTGACAAAGACTCGATTTTAAGATAATAACCGCGTGCATCGCGCCCATAATGCTCTTGGTATCCGTCATAAACTCCTATTAGGGCTTTATTCAGATCCTCAGCATCCTTATAAAAATCATCGGGTGCTATAGACGTAAAGGGATCTTCTGACAAATCACTGCACTGAGCCAGAAAAACTCCAAGCACTATCAAACTTATGTATTTTATTCTAAGTAGCTTCATAGTTCTGGTATTTTAAATTAGAAACTTGCTTTTATACCTATCCGTATACTTTTTGCTAAGGGGTAGTGAATACTGCCCGACTCTGGATTATATCCCCTGAAATTTGTAAAGCTAAAATAATTCTGGGCATTAAGAGATACTGTCATGTCCTTAAAAACCTTTCTTCCTATCAAAGATGGATTAACATCATAACTCAGCTTGATATTTTTTATAATGAAATAGTTTCTATTCCCATTACTTCTGTCCGAAAAATGGACCTCTTTAGCTCCCGGTCGGGGAAATGTACCATCGGGATTATCTTCCCGCCACATACGATCATAAGCGTACTGGCTTGGAATATAGTTGCGATTTTGAAGTTGATACTCGCCAAATATCAAATACGTCGTACTTGGCGTAGCAATACCTGTGGCCCCTTGACTATATACATCCAACCTGAAATCTTTGAATCGAATACCGGTAGATAAACCATAATAAAAATTCGGGTCTGTAGTTCCGATAAGAACATAGTCGTCTTCGTTGATGAACCCGTCTCCGTTTATATCCACATATTTTTCTCCTCCCGGTTCAGCAAACGGCTGTACATCTTTTATGGCATCAGCTTCCTGCTGATCCTGAATAATACCACCTGATTTTCTGGCCCAGAGTCCATTAATTGGTTTCCCGACTTCCAAATATCGAATCATCCCGTCTTTCTCAGCTATTTTTATTTTATCTACATCTCCATATAGCGATACTACCTCGTTTTTATACTTAGTCGCATTACCGCCTATACTCCACGTCAGGTTTCTGGTTTCTATAAGACGTACATCAGCAGACACTTCGAAACCTCTATTCCGTACCTCACCGATATTCTTCAAAATACTTCTGTAACCAGAGGTAGATGGTATCGGCACAATATACAAGAGATCTTTTGTATTCATTGTGTAGTAGTCGGCACTGGCCGTAAACCGATTATTCAATAACCCCAAGTCCAAACCAATATCAAGCTGGGAAGTCCGCTCCCATTTTAGATCTGGGTTCCCCAGGTTTTCCACCAATCCCAATAACAGCTGATCATCGCCGGCCACGTAATTAACCTGTGATAATCTTGCGAGTGATTGATAATTGCCAATTTCCTGATTACCAGTTATTCCATAACTACCTCTTAATTTGAGATTTGATATAATGGAGGATAAGCTTTCCATAAAAGGCTCATCGCTTAAACGCCAACCTACCCCCACAGATGGGAAAAAGCCCCACTTGTTTTGTTTTCCAAATCGCGTCGAACCATCATATCTTCCGGTTATAGTTAACATATATTTATCTTTATATGTATAGTTTAGACGACTTGTCCACGATATTAATTTACTGGAATACTTAGCAGAAGACGGTGTATTTAAATTGGACAACAACCCAATATTATTCGCTCCGGTTATATCTGTTGGAAAACCGATCCCACTTACCCTTAGATCCTCATAGGTATGTTGCTGGTAGGAATATACTCCATTAAGGGTTAGACTATGATTTCGCCAATCGTTGGAATAAGTAAGAATATTTTCCGAGATCAGGGTAGATCCCTGGCTATAGGTCTGAGCCCCTTCACTCGAGGAATTGATTTGGGTCTGTTTGAAATAATAATTCTTATCCCGAAACAAATCGGTTCCAAAGGTCGAACGAAATGTGAAATGATCTAAAAATGAAAATTCAGTGTAGGCATTTCCAAAAACTCTTTGCCCAGTTGTACGATTGGTTATATCATCGGCTTGTGCAACCGGATTCCAATAGCTGTCCACATATCCGGCATGTTGTGGATCTTCTTTTGCATAATAAAAAGACCCGTCTTCATTCCTCACCGGCATCGTTGGCCAGCCAAACCGAAATATATCGATGATATAGGGAATACCCGGGTCGAATACATCTGTTATTGTACGCTCTCTCGCTTCCAGTTCTTCGATACCATACCGTACGGACAAATCTAAATTATTTTGGTTTCTAATAGACTTATTGACCTGCAAATTTGCACCTGCTTTGAGCCAATCAGTAAAATTATGATCCAGATTCATCCGGAAATTGAACCGTTCGAAATTAGAGTTCTCAAGCAATCCATCCTGTCCAAAGTAGCCACCGGATAGCATGTAGCGTGTTTTTTCATTACCTCCATCAAAAGTCAGGGTAAGGTTCTGTATATACGACCTATCTTTAAATGCAACATCCTGCCAATCAGTATTATGTTGTGGAGCGGGGTTTTCATCAGTGTAGACAGGTTGCCCTGTCTGATTCATATAAGCAGCATTAATAAAATCGATAAAGTCGTCGCGTTCTAATGTTTCTACCTTCCGGGCTGGGGCCTGTACACCAAAATGTGTGTCGATTGATAAATTATTTTGGCCTTTTATACCCTTTTTGGTAGTAATCATAATGACCCCGTTTGCTCCTCTTGACCCATAGATAGCTGTTGCTGATGCATCTTTCAGTACCTCCATCGAAGCAATATTGTTCGAATTAATATCATTCATTTCGCCGTTAACCAAGGGAAACCCATCCACGACAATTAAAGGATTATTACTGGCTGTAATAGAGCTGGATCCTCGTATTCGAATCGTTGGAGCACCTCCGGGTGAATTATCAGTAGAAATAGATACACCAGCTACTCGTCCTTGTAATGAATTCGCAGGATTGGAACTGGAAACACTATTTAAATCAGCTGGCTCTACCTGACTTATTGAACCCGTTACGTCTCTTTTTTCCTGGGTCCCATATCCAACCACCACCATTTCTTCTCCCTGAATAGCCTGGATCTGCAAGGCCACGTCAATTTCGGTTCTGCCATTGATGGGGACTTCTTGCGTTTGATATCCTACAAACGAAAATATCAGCGTATCCTGCAGGGAAGGGACACTAAGTTCGTAGTTTCCTTCGCTACCCGTAGAGGTGCCGGTTGTGGTCCCTTTCACCGCTACATTGACGCCGGGCAGGGTTTTTCCTGACTGGGCATCCGTTATGGTTCCTATGACCGTTTCCAGTTGAGCCTTAAGATTCTGACTCAGTTTTTGTCTAATGATCAAAATATCCCGGTCTGGAGCTAAGACCACTTCTAAGTTTGTTCCCTTCAGCAAGGTATCCAAAGCTTCAAAAATAGGCACCTTATTTAAGCTAACGGTTACTTTTTTATTAGGAATGGCATACTCCTGATACGAGAAACCAACCCTTACTTTCTTCGCCAGACTGCTAAGTGCGGAAATTAACATCTCATCTTTTACCTCTAAGGAGACCGTTTGCTGATTAGCATCTTTTTTCTGGCTTAAAGCAAACTGATCCTCATGCTGGTTGGAGTCATCCTGCTTAAACTGTATAGCACTATGCGAAGCCAAACCCAGCGATACCGATGGAAAAGCCAATAGCATAATCCCAACAAAGACAATCGTCAGACTACTCCTCTGACACTTATACAGAAGTTTTTTTGCAACTATATTTAGCATCTCCATAAGATTTATTTCTACCTTTGATATTCATTGTTATCTTCGTTCTGATGTTTTTGTAACCAGATCACTTCTTTCCCTTTTATCTGGTAATCGATTCTCAAGGTCATGGCAATAACCTCCAGAACCTTGTTGAACGACGACTTGCGTTCAAAATCCGTAGTGAGTGTTAATTCTTTAAGAGATATATTGGAATACGAAAAAGATGCACCATAAATGCGACTAAGTTGGCGACTTACCTGATCCAGCCGGGCCTGATCATACCTTAACCGGCCATTCATCCAGCTTAGGTAGTTATCCACACCAAACTGCTCAATTTGAAGAACTCCTTTTTGAAGATCCAGATGACCAAACTGCCCCTCTACCAGCTGTGTAGCTGCTTCTTCTCTCTGATCATCCGACCATACTGATATTTCCCCATCTGTCACGGCTACTTGTACATACTTCTTTTCGGGCACGGCCTGAACGTTAAAGGCGGTCCCCAAATCTTTAATCGTTGCCCGGGGCGTATGCACCACAAACGGCTTGTCTTCGTTATGGATGACCTCAAAATAGGCTTCTCCTTTTAATCTCACCTCACGGGTTAATTGATTGTAGTCTTGGGGAATCCAAATTTGGGTATCGCTATTGAGCCGGATTACCGTGCCGTCGCTCAGTGTAAGGGTTTTCTGCTGGTTGGCATCCGTTACGTAGGTAATGAGCCGGGATGGCTGCTCCTGCTTCCCGGGTATCCCCAAATAGCTCCAAACAGAAAACAAGGCTGTAAATAATAAAAGGACGACAGCGGCCGCTGCCCGCCAGGATGAAGTGTGTTTTCGGTCCGGCCGATATCTGTAATCATCAGCCGATGTTGTGCCGGCCTCAATCTGATCCCACATTTTACCGGATCGTATTTCGGAGGTTAGGGGTTTTATGCGATTCTCCTGCAAATACGCAATATCCTGGTCCAGTTTTTCATTCAGGTACGCCTGTCCCTCCGGCGTTTTAAACCACGCCTTCACTTCCTCTACCTCAGCAGGCGTACACTGATTTTTGAAAAATTTTTCTACTTTATTCTGGTCCATAAATAGCTCTAAAATTATTGTATGAGTGAATTTTCCATCCCCGTCTACTATTAATACGTTTGCGCGGACCGAAAATATTAGACGAAATCCAAAATAATCCATGCCTTCCTTTTAGCCTGGATTATTCAACCTTTCCACAATTATGCCCAATGGGGGACATTACAATTCCTGCCTGCAATCGCTATATCCATTACTTCGGGTGTGGGGCTCCCTCAGAACCATGAGATGATGAGAACATTGAATCCATCTCCCTTCAGCTCCTCTGCGGCTGAGGGGGATAGCCTTTTCAATATATACAGCTTTCCTTTTTCTACTTGTATAAACCAACTGGAAATAGGCCAAGCCAAAAGGCACCTATATATTTAAGCTCAGGCGAAATAAATAACAATGATATTGAAAGCCATCAGTGAAATACTTCTTGTTAGGCTCTTAAAATTCAGGATTCAATACCGGCATGTTTTTTTAAATAGCTCCGGACATATTTCGATCCTAAGTAAAATTGTGTCTTAACCGTATTGACCGACACCTTTTTCTTGTCGGCCACTTCGGCATTCGATAAGCCTTCAAAATTTTTCATCTCAAAAACTCTTTGTTTTTCAGGCGACAGGTTTTCCAGGGCCAAGTCTGCTATTTTTTTATATTCCGCATAAATAACCTTTTCTGTGGTCGTATCCTTACGATGCCTGTCCTCTGATATTTTTTTAAACTCTTCTTTAGTCTTTATGCTGCTCTTTTGCTTCCTTATCGTATCGATCAGATGATTTTTCATCATGGCAAACAGATATCCTTTTATAGAAGATTGCTTTAGTTTTCCTCTATTGCTCCAGAGCTTTATAAAAATGTCCTGAACGGCATCCTCTGCAAGATGCTGATCCTTTAAATAACGGAGGGCAAGAAAATAGAGCTGCTCATGATAGCGTTCATAGAGTTTTTTAAACGCATTTCGATCTCCTTGCTGGATCTTACGCGCTAAAG
>DATGUX010000165.1:0-2574 GCA_035300985.1 Fodinibius sp. | reverse complement strand
TAAAAGATCAGATTCAGTCGCAGAATATTCCCATTGAGCATGAGCAGCACTGGTTTGATGATTGTTATTCATTTTACTTTCGCGATCCCGATGGACACTCGCTTGAAATTATACCGCAGGGCATGTGGGAGCAATAAATCCAGATTATAACTCCTATTCGTTATGAAAAACTTTATCTGTACTACCTGCGGCACGCAGTTTGCCGCTACAACATCTGAACCGGATCGCTGCCCCATTTGTGAGGATGAGCGGCAGTATGTAAATCCGGCCGGCCAGCAGTGGACTACCTTGGATGGGCTAACCAGAACCCATCAGAATACCTTTCAGAAAAAGGAACCCAATCTATATAGTATCACCACCACGCCCAAAATGGCTATAGGTCAACGGGCCTTTCTTGTGCAAGGATCGGAGGGTAATATCCTTTGGGATTGTCTGAGCATGGTTGATGATGCGACCATCGATATTATCAATGGTTTGGGTGGGCTCAACGCGATCGCGATCTCTCATCCCCATTATTATAGCAGTATGGTAGAGTGGGGCCGGGCTTTTGGTGATATCCCGATCTACCTGCATGAGGCCGACCGCCGGTGGGCGATGCGGCCGGATGATCGGATCCACTTCTGGACGGGAGATTCACTGTCTCTTTTCGGATCGCTAACGCTGCTGCGGCTGGGCGGCCATTTTGAGGGCGGCGCGGTTCTCCACTGGCCGGGCGGAGCAGAAGGCAGGGGCACGCTTCTCAGCGGAGACATTATTCAGGTGGTGGCAGACCGTAAGCACGTGAGCTTTATGTATAGCTATCCAAACTATATTCCTTTGAGTGCTAAGAAGATTAATTATATAGTTAATGGCCTCAAAGGTTATAGTTATGATCGGATCTATGGAGCTTTCCAGGATATGGAAATTCTGGAGAATGCCGCCAAAGCAGTACGGAGATCCGCGAAAAGGTATATAGGCCAAATCAATCCTACCTGATTTACGAGCAATACTGTTTGAAACAATCGACGGTACTGGCTCATCTCGAGAGTGAGCAAATGTTCACTTTTAGGTGACTGCTTTAACCTTCCCAGGGATCGTAGGTGCCGAAATTCCAGAGATGGCCTTCCGGGTCGCGGCAGCTGAATCCGCGTCCGCCATAGTCTTCATCCTTAATATCCATCACGATTTCTGCTCCGGCCTCTTTGGCTTGTTCATATATAGCATCCGCATCGGTTACAACCAGGTAGGGCGTCTGGGTTTCAGCACCGCCCATTGCTTCCGGCTGGTTGATGTTTTTATCAAAATCACGGTCGCCCTCTCGCACCGATCCCAGCATAATCATGCCGTTGCCAAAGGTCAGCTGAGCGTGGGCGATGGTGCCGTCGTCGTTTGGAACGACCAGCTGTTTTTCGAATCCGAAGGTATTACAGAGCCATTCAATGGCCGCCGGCGCATCTTGGTAGCGCATGCCGGGAATGATGGTGGCTGTGGTATCTTTTGCAAAGTTAGACATATTGTTTAGTTATTTATTGATGGTTGCCTCTAATAGTTATTGAGATTTAATTTTTCTGCAACCAATAACTAATAACAAGTAACAAAAACTTATTGTAAAAATGGGAAACTCAGGCCGGCAGATGATTTTTTTCGTCCGTTTGGTTGTTAAAATATTCTGTGGGCGTTAAACCAGCCAATATTTTAAAATCGCGATTAAAATGAGCTTGGTCGTAATAGCCGTAAGCCAGCGCAAGTTGCGGCCAGTTTGGGTTCGGGTGCGAGCGGATTGCCCGCAGGCAGTGCTGAAACCGCTGAATTCGCATATATTTTTTGGGAGTAATGCCGGCGGCTTGCCGAAAGAGCATTGAAAAGCGCCGGCGACTATAGCCAATATCATCAGCAAGCTTGGATACGGAATATGCTGCGGGTTGATTTTTCAATAGGTGTACCGCACGAATGACCGCTGCGTTGGGTGAGTAAGCTTCATTAAGCTGGTTCAGAAGGATAGATCCCAGCAACCGAAATTTTTCCCGGGCGGATGTTGCATCAATCAGTCGATTGCGGTATGCCACCGTATCGGCAGCAATAACATCACAGAGAGAAACCGCTCGGTTGAGAAATTCGATAGATGGACAATTAAATAGGGCCTGAATACCACCCGGCTTAAAGGTAGCCCCAATCGTAGAGATCCTTGTCCGGGGATCCAGAAAGATATATTGTGAATTGACTCCAACGATTACGGCCGTCTCACTGTTGATCTCTGCTGAATTATCATCCTTAAAGTGCCTAAAGTGATCAGCGCCCAGGTTGATAATAAGCTGTGCAGAACCCGAAGGTAATACCCGTTCCAGGCCGCTTGGTGGCGTGTTGCCATCGCTATAGTAAAAGTGTTCAATATAGGGAGCAAGCTTCCCCTGCGGTATGAAGGTGCATTCTGTCATAAGATGTAATTTCAATCATTATTACTGAATATTCAAACCCGAATTTCCATTACCTGATTCAATTTCGCAAAGATCCCAAAATGTGAATACCTTTCGGTCTGTAATAATCAATTCAAATCAACTCATAGGTAGGCGATATGAAATTTGGCAGCACAGACAA
>DATGUX010000164.1:0-3574 GCA_035300985.1 Fodinibius sp. | reverse complement strand
TTCTGAAGTCAACAAACTATTAGATGCCTCCACTTTTGCTTTCGTACTCGGTCTTTTCGTCCTCTTTACCGGTTTTATCATTCTCTATCGCCAGCGTTATGCCCTTGCGCCCGATAAAAGCCTTAAAATAGATAGTTCCCGCGGACTTATGTGGATGGGGATCGTTGGAATAGGCGTAGGATTTTCTGGCGGACTCCTCGGCGTGGGCGGCCCGGTATTGGCGGTTCCCATGCTGGTCGTTTTAGGCGCTCCCATGCTGCTTTCAGTGGCCTTGGCCCAGGTTCAATCTATTTTTATTTCCGGTATGGCTACTGTCGGATATGCCCTGCAGGGGGCGGTAAATTGGAAACTGGCGGCTTTTTTAGTAGTGCCCCTGCTCATTGGTACGGTAACCGGCTGGTACGTGGCGCAGCGCATCAAAGTCAAGCGCCTAAAAGTGGCCCTTGCCCTGGTATTGGTGGCACTCGGCATCTACCTGATGGCCGGCGGCGCACCGGGAGCCTGACTAAGGCTATTCAGTGATAGCATGGATCCCCGCCCGATCAACACGATGCGTTATCATCGTTAAGGCTTCAACGGCTTCATCTCGAATAGAAAAAACATCCCGCATCATTTCTTTGGCCTTATCAATAGAAGAATTATCATTGGTATAGCCCACGGCCAGCGTTTCGCCTTTGTTAACCCGGCTTCCGATCTTCTTTTTAAGCTCTATGCCTGAGGCCGGATCGATAGCATCTTCCTTGGTTTTGCGGCCGGCACCCAGTTCCAGAGAAACCATGCCTATTTGATAGGCGTCTATTTCAGCAATATATCCTGAGGTGGATGCAGAAAATTCAAAAGAATGGTCTGCCTGATCGTAAGCGGAGAAATCCTTAAGCACCGTGGTATCTCCGCCCTGCTTTTCGGTCAGCTGCAACCATTTATCAAAAGCCTGTCCGTTTGCAACAGCTGCTTTGCTCATCTCAATTCCCTCCGCAACTGTTTGGGCTTTACCGCCTTGCATAATCATGGTCCCGGCCAGCATATGAGTTATTTCCATTACATCGGCGGGACCGTTACCCTGCAGTGACTCCATCGATTCTTCCACTTCCAGCCAGTTGCCTATTTTGTACCCCAAAGGCTGATTCATATTGGTCAAGTAGGCTATAGTTTCCTTTCCGAAATCTTCACCGATGGCTACCAGCGTTTCGGCCAGTTTGCGAGCGTCTTCATGTGTTTTCATAAAAGCTCCGGAACCGAACTTGACGTCCAGCACCAGTGCATCGATACCTTCGGCCAGTTTTTTGCTCATAATGCTTCCGGCAATAAGCGGAATCGATTCTACCGTGCCCGTCACATCGCGCAGAGCATATAGCCGCTTGTCGGCAGGTGCAATACCTTCCGTCTGACCGGCCATCACCATTCCGCATTCAGCTAAAATTTTTCGGTAGCGATCCAGTGATATATCTACCGTAAAGCCCGGAATAGCCTCCATTTTATCCAGTGTACCGCCGGTATGGCCCAGTCCGCGACCCGAAATCATGGGCACCGGAACGCCGTAGCTGGCCACGATAGGTGCTAAAATGAGCGAAAGTTTATCTCCCACCCCGCCGGTGGAATGCTTATCCACCTTCTTACCGGGAATGCCGCTCAGATCGAGTACTTGTCCTGAGTGCAGCATAGCATAAGTTAAGGCTGAAGCTTCCTCCTCATCCAGCCCATTTAAGAATGAGGCCATCAGAAAGGCGCTCATCTGATAGTCGGGCACTGCATCGCTGGTATATTGTTCAATCAGGTAAGTAATCTCATCGCGGGTCAATGGTTCACCATCTCGTTTTTTCTGGATGAGCGATACAATATTAAAGGATTTTGAAGCCATAGCCAATAGATCTTACATTCCTGTTAAATATTTTTGCTAACATAAACAGGATTCCTGCTCTTTGCCAAACTTTATAATTTGTCCATGATTAACGTACTGGCCGACCAATATCTTTATAATATCTCCGCTTATTTGCCCCCAAAAGTGAATGTTTCTCTGTACGATCCGGCCGAAGGTCTTCCTGATCTGAGCAATGCTGATGGATTATTGGTCCGTACCGTTAATCCCATCAACGCAGAGACAATACCTGATATCCCGGATTGCCTTTCCTTTATCGGGACGGGCTCTTCAGGTACAGACCACGTAGATCAGCCTTATCTGAGAGCAAATAATATTGCATTTGCCGATGCAGCCGGATGTAATGCCCTTTCGGTAGCCGAATATGTGGCTGTCGGGTTGTTGTTGTGGGCAGAACAAACGGAGTCAGAACTACAACAGCTGAAGGTCGGTATTGCAGGCAAGGGATATGCAGGCACTGAGGTAAACAAGCTGCTGACATCGCTTGGTCTTACCACCACCTGTTATGATCCGCCAAAAGAAGAACGAGAGGCATCCTTTCGCTCCGCCTCCAAAGAGCAACTGCTGGCGAGTGATATCCTCACCTTCCACACTCCGCTAACCACGAGCGGCCCATATCCGACCTATCACTGGCTGGATGAGGAAGTTCTCGCTGATTACAGCTTCCAGCTTGTTATCAACGCGGCTCGTGGAGGTGTAGTCGATGAGCAGGCTTTGTTAGAAGCTTCTAAAAATGGGACGGTCAATCATTTTATGCTGGATGTATGGGAGGATGAGCCATATATTCGAAAGCGATCAGCTGCCAATGCTTTCCTGAGAACCCCGCATATTGCCGGCTATTCGGTTCAGGCCAAAGAAAAGGCCTCTAAGTTCGTAGCTGACGCCCTGCTGAATCACTTTGGCCTGGAAAGGGCATCAGGCCCGGCCCGACCGGATCCTAAAATCATTACTAACTCAGCAGATCATTATAATAGCCTTTCGGATTTGCTGACCGTGCTGCATCCCATCAGAACCTATCAACAGAAATTGGCGCGAATAATAAATGAGCACTGGGATGATCGGGGACCGCGATTCAATACATTGCGCGCTACATACCCGCTGCGGCAGGAGTTTAACAACATCCAGCTGCCACAATCTTATACTGATCGCTTTCCTGTACTTGAAAAATTAGGCTTTCACTTAGTCGGTTAATCCGCTTTCCACACCAAATTATTTACTCTTCCAAGAGAGCTTTGAAATACCTGTGTTTTGACCTCCCCAAACCCCTCCTAATGAATTAAGAGAGGGCTTATGAGGAACTATTCCAAAGCCCTCTTCTAATATTTTTACTCGTGAGGAGTGTGGGCTAAACCAAACAGCTGTAAGGCGGTTTGTGAGGTACGCTCAACGAGCTCTTCCAACGGCAGTTCTTTGACTTCTGCCAGCCGCTGTGCGGTAAAGCGCACAAAAGCCGGCTCGTTGCGTTTGCCTCTTTTGGGAACCGGTGCCAGATAGGGCGCATCCGTTTCCAATACCATTTTACCGAGCGGCAGCCGGGCCACTGTTCGATCGACTCCCGCATTCTTAAAGGTGAAAATTCCGCCAATGCCCAGGTGCAGGCCAAGATTCAGAGCACGCTTCCCCTCCTCCTCCGAACCATTGAAGCAGTGCCAGATCCCCGACAAACGACCATCCTGATGCTCTGCGATGATGTCCAGC
>DATGUX010000163.1:0-7244 GCA_035300985.1 Fodinibius sp. | reverse complement strand
TACTGATTTAAGTTCAGGATCGTACGGAATAATTTCGTTTCGGCTCATTTTTTAATAATTGGAAGAATTAAAGTATTTACTCCTTCCTTGAGGAAGGTGGCTGCGATCCGCTTTTGGGATCGGAGGCGGAAGGTGTTTGACCGTTACCAATGCTCGACGAAACACCCCTCGCGTCTCAACAAATATGGTCAACTTTTCATCAACCTCACAGCTTCTCTACCTTCACTTCGTCAATAAGCTCTTCTACAATACTTGCCTTAAGCATTCCTAATTGCGGATGAATACAGTTGGCGCTGCCGCAGGCCGTAGCGAATCGGGCCCAATCTTGCGCATCCTTTTTTTGCAATACTGCAAGTGCGAGTCCGGCCAGCAGGCAATCACCTGAACCAATGGTACTGAATATCCGGTCCTGATCGAGAGCGTGCGATGCGTGGTAAACAGCATCTCGATATTTGAGATAAAGCCCATCAGCTCCGGCCGTGACGGCAGTCAGCGTGCAATAATCAGAAAGCCAATCGGCAATGGCAATCGGATCTTCCCGGCCCGAAAGCTCCCGGCCTTCTTTATGATTAATGTGAATTCCGTAAGGCCGGGCCTCAAGCGTATTTTTCATGAGGTTCCCGGATGCGTCCACAAATACCGGCACGTTATGCTGCTTACCTTCAGCTACTAACTTAGCATAAGATTGGTCATTAAAGCCACTGGGCACTGAGCCGCTGATAAGTATAGCTTCTGGTTGGTTTGTTTGGAGGCAGCGAGTATAGGCTTGGTTAAAGTTTAGAAGCGTATTCGGATCCGCAGTGGGGCCGCCGCCCAGCAGTTCCGTTTCGTTCCAGTTAGTATCAGAGCGCATCGTAATGCAGAGTCTGCTCCAGTCATCAACGACGGGGCCAATGGTTTCTATGTTGCGCTGATTACATTCATTTTGAAGCCACTGCCCGGTTTGTCCGCCCCAAAGTCCCAGCGTGGTGACTTGCTGGCCCAGTTCAGCCAGTGCCAGGGCGGTATGAATGCCTTTGCCTCCGGGGTAGAATGATTCTTTTTCGGAACGGTTGGTGGTTCCCTGTTGGATTTGGCCGACTGACCAAAAAGAGTCGACCGAGGGATTGGCGCAAACGGTAAGAATCATATTAGGTTATACTATATTAATGCAGCTTAGAATGGTAAATTCTTTTATGTCCTATTTCTACGTAATATTATTGACCATCATCATAGATGGTAACGCCTTCTACAACGCGCGAAATAGTGCCGTCTGGAGATGGGTTATCCGGATTATAGCCCAGAAGAAGTGATTTATAGAATCCGATAATTTGCCCGGGTAGGGTGCACAAAATAGTCCAGAGACTTTCGTCCAAGCCTTTACTACCCATATTTATACAGTAGTCAATATCTGATGAAATACAGTCGCCTTCCGAAACGGCCAGCGTAGTTAAGTCATATTCATGCCGGGCAATTTGATCCATAAGATCCTTTTCATAGCGGTTCACCTGATCATTATTTGACAAAAGATAGACAACGAGCGTATCATCATCTATGATCGCTTTGGGTCCGTGCCTGAAGCCCAGGAAGGAATCAAATTTGCCAACAACCTTTCCGTTGGTAAGTTCCTGCACTTTTAGATGCGACTCGCGAGCAATACCCAATAAAGGACCGCTGCCCAGAAATATGACCCGGTCAAATTCTTTTTGTGCAACCGTTTGCAGGGTTTTTAGGAAGTTGTGGATGATTGATTTTCCGTATTCCGAAAGCTTTTCTACCGCTGGATCAATATCGTCATTGGATTGAGAAAGCAGACTGGGAATAAGAGTAGCGGCCAGCGCCATGCTGGTGAAGCTGTTGGTCATAGCCAGGCTTTGGTCCTCAGCTTCCTCCGGCAGAAGAAAGGCATAGCTGTTGTCGCGACTGGCCATTTGTGCTAATTTGCCATCAGGATTACAGGTGATAGCAAGGTGGTAGACCTCCTCGCAATAGGCATCGGCCCGCTGAACGGCGGCCGTACTTTCAGGACTGTTGCCTGAGCGCGCGAAGGAAATCAGAAGCAGAGGTTTGTCGGTAGCTATTCTCTTTTTGAAGTGCGTAACCAAGTCCGTGGTGGGAATGGCCTGCACGGGGCAGGAAAAATTATCAAGCCACACAGAGGAGACAGCTTCTCCCACAAAAGCAGATGAACCGGCACCCGTAAGGACAATATTCAAATCACCCTTTTCCTTCAGCGGTTGCAGAAAGGAGGTAAGACGGTCGCGTTCATTCTTAATCTTCTCCCATACTTTTTTCCAGGAAGAAGGCTGAAGGGCAATCTCTTTTGAAGTATAGCTTTCCGATGTACCGTTAGAATTAAACGTATCAGGAATGGTTAGTGCATTCATAGGAATGAGTAAATAATGTTTAAATCAAAGGATTTTAATATTTCTATGTAACCGAAATAATGGGACAGAAGCAAGGCAAATAACTAAAAAGAAATAAAACGAAATATAAATAATATACTAACAAAGAAATAATAAATATACATTTACATTTCATGTTTATATTTTTAAATTACGCTTGGTGTAGGGAAAATACCCTTTCACAGTTAATGCAAGGTAACTCTAAAACAAAAATAAACAGATGATGGTAGGTAAAAGATACAGAATATTCTTTTATTGTCTTATGTTCTTATTTTCCGCGGGACTTGTGCAGGCACAGGATCTGACAGTGGCAGGAACGGTAGTTGATGCTGGATCGGGGGAACCTTTGCCTGGGGTTAATATTGCTGTGAAGGGGACAACTACAGGGACTTCGAGTGATGCAGATGGAGAATTTGAATTAACTCTAACCTCTCCTCAAGATACGTTGGTAATATCTTATATTGGTTACAAGACGCAAAATATCCCTGTTGCCGGTCAAGAGAGTTTGACCATCGAACTACAAGCACAAGCTATTGCTGGTGAAGAGTTGGTTGTTGTTGGTTACGGCAGCCAGAAGGAAGAAAATGTTACAGGCTCAATATCAAGTGTTTCTTCTGATGAATTAGAGTCAAGGCCTGTGACCAATGTAACCAGTGCCCTACAGGGGACAATGGCTGGTGTTACCGTAACCCAACCCAGTGGGCAGCCGGGTGGCGAAGGTTCAAATATTAATATCCGGGGTATTGGTACACTCAATAATAGTAATCCGCTTGTTGTTGTTGATGGTATTGTGTCTTCGCTTGATGATGTTAATCCGGATGCGATAGAGAGTGTAACCGTATTGAAGGATGCAGCCTCTGCTGCTATATATGGTTCCAGGGCCGCTAATGGGGTTATTGTCATAAAGACAAAGGGAGGTAAAAAGGGAAAAACAACCGTCCATGTTAAAAGTTATGTTGGAAAGCAGAAAGCCACAAGCTTGCCGGAGTTTGTGCCTTCCTGGCAAGCAGCCAGCCTGTATAATCAGGCCCTGACTAACGAAGGCCGCTCTCCCAGATATACCGAAGAGGAGATCCAAAAGTTTAAGAGTGGCAACTATCCGGACAAATATCCCAACACTGATTGGCTTGGGCTGTTATATGGTAGCGGTAATGGAATCCAGCAAAAGCATTACGTAGATGTAAGTGGTGGTTCTGATAAAACCCAGTATTTGTTGTCATTAAACTACTACAATCAGAACGGCTTGATAAAGAACAGTAAGGACAGGAAATACACTTCACGCCTTAATTTGACGAGTGAAGTGATTAAAGAACGGTTAACAGTGAATGCAAAATTTACTTATACCCAGGGCAAATTTTTAGAGCCAACAAATCCCTACACCGGAAATATGTCACAAATATTCAGGCAAATTAACCGGATTTCAAGAACGGTGCCTTACAAATACTCTAACGGTTATTATGGCTATATCGGAGATGGAAACCCCATGGCCTGGCTTGAGCAGGGCGGTACCTATGAGGAAGAGGCCAACTACATTAGAGGGAGTGTCGATGCCGATTTAAAAATAGTTGAAGGATTGCATTTTAAACCGTTGTTAGGTTATCGAGGAACCATTAGCAGATCCAAGAGAATTGTAAAAGATATTCAGTTTTATGACCACACAACTGAGACACCTTCACTTTATCAGGGTCCTAATGAGCTTACGGACGAAGATCAGTTTAATAAAGTGGTAACCCTTCAAGCGCTATTAGAATACAGTACATCCATTGCTGACAAGCATAATATCGATTTGCTGGGCGGATATTCTCAAGAATATACGAAGTATAATGGGCTTCAGGGATACCGAAAAAATTTCTTGAATAATGAATTCAGTCAATTAGATGTGGGGCCGCCGAGCGGGATGACCAATAGCGGGGGTGCACACGAACTGGCCTTGCAATCTTTCTTTGGAAGGGCCAACTACAATTATAAAAACAAATATCTGTTTGAAGCGAACCTCAGATATGACGGTTCGTCGAGGTTTGCCGAGGGCCAAAGGTGGGGCTTGTATCCCTCTTTTTCAACAGGGTGGAACATTTCGGATGAACGCTTCTTTGACCCTCTGAAGTCATGGATATCCCGTTTAAAGTTAAGAGCTTCATGGGGACAGTTAGGGAATCAGCGGATTGGTGTTAGTTATCCAAGTAATATTCTTCCTTATCCTTATATAAGTAAGGTTAGTACCGGATTAAATTATACCTTTAATAATTCCATTTTTTCCGGATTAGCCCCGGTTAATGGAGCCAATAAAGATATTTCATGGGAAAAAACGACACAGACCAATATTGGTCTGGAGGCAGGCTTTTTACAAGGTAAAATTACCTTCACTGCAGATTATTTTGTGAAAGAAACGGATGATATTCTGCTTGAGATACCTGTTGGAGCCAGTTATGGGTTAAATGCGCCCGTACAGAATGCAGGGGCAGTACGTAATAAAGGTTGGGAATTATCAGCCGGCTATTATGACAATATTGGAGAATGGTCTTATGATATTACATCTAATATATCATTCATAGAAAATGAAATTACTGATCTTCATGGGACCGGACCAATTATTGAGGGTTTTAGTGTCAAAGAGGTTGGCCATCCTATAAATTCCTTCTATGGATACCAGGTGGAAGGAATATTTCAAACAGAACAGCAGGTAGCTGAACATGCGACCCAAACAGGTGGAGATATTGCCCCCGGTGACTTGATGTATAAAGACTTAAATGGTGATGGAGTTATTGACGGTAGCGACCGCACGTACTTAGGTACACATACGCCGAAAGTAACATATGGAGTTAATCTTGGCTTAAATTGGAAAGGGTTTAATCTAAGGGTTTTCCTCCAGGGCGCTACCGGAGTCAAAGGATTTGTACAAAATGAGCTTTTAGGACAAGTCAGCGATGGCGCTGGTAAACCGACCTCCATTTTGCTTGATGCATGGACGCCTGAGAATCATTCCACTAAATTTCCTCGGCTTTGGGACCAGTATACTCAAAACGATCCGGGCACAAATCCTTCCTCTTTTTGGGTCAGAGATGCCTCATACTTACGGTTGAAAAACCTGGAGGTTGGATATACGCTGCCTCAAAAATGGACGCAGCAATTAGGCCTGTCAAAAGCTAAAATATATTATAGCGGCCAGAATATTTTCACAATGAGCCCTTTTTATGATTGGGTTGATCCGGAGGCCCCCGCCGGTGAAAGGGGCTATACCTACCCGCAGGTGTTAGTAAATTCAATTGGCATTAATTTAACTTTTTAACTACAAATGGCAACTCCTATGAAGAAACCAATATATATTTGTAGCTTGCTCGTTTTGATGATGTTAGGTTCCTGTAAAGATTTTTTAGATCGGGAGCCCTCAGATTCTTATGGAAACTCAACTCTTTGGACCTCAGCCAGCGATGTAGAAGCAGCGCTTAACTCAATTTACAATGGGTGGAGAGATGGAATGAGTATTATATACTTTGATGCAGCATCAGATAATGCTTATAACCAATTTCCGTGGGAAGGCTATACGGCCTTGGGGAATATGCAGTTGTTAACACCTACCAATACAGGAGCCGGCAAATGGGGCTTCTCAACTATCCAGCGTGCTAACTGGTTCTTGGAAAATGTAAACAAGGCTGCAATGGACACAACATTGAAGTTGAGAATGATTGGAGAAGCTCGGTTTTTGCGTGCTTATGAGTATTTCCTTCGCGGACAACTCTATGGAGACTTTCCTTTGGTTACAAAAACCATTAGCCCTACTGAGGCTAATCAGGTGATGAGAACCCCCAAAGATTCGGTTATGAACTTTGTTGTTAATGAATTAGGGGAGATCGCTCCTGATCTTCCGCTTTCCTATTCCGGGGATAATAAGGGACGTATAACAAAAGGGGCGGCGCTTGCTTTAAAAGCCAGAGTTGAGTTGTTTCGTGGAAATTATTTAGAGGCCGCTAAAGATGCCAAATCCGTCATGGATCTTGGAGTATACGAGCTTTTTCCGGACTACGGCGAATTGTTTAGAATACAAAATGAACATAACAGTTCTGTTATTCTTAACTATGAATATGAGCCAACAAATCAAGCTTTTGCAGGTATTCAAAGGTTCCCTTCTTCTTCTTATGGTGGGTGGGCATCTATCGTACCATTGCAAAGCTTAGTGGAAGCCTATGAAATGGAAAGTGGGAAAGCCATTAATGCTTCTAACTCAGGTTATGATCCCGCTCATCCTTACAAAAATAGGGACCCTCGTCTTGAAGCAACCATTGTTTATCCGGGCAAGAAATATAGTGGAAAGTATTATGATCCTATCAGTTCAGGCTCCTCCGATTATTATGCCGGTAATAATAATTCGAAGTCTGGATATCTGGTTAAAAAATTTGCTCCTAAACTTGATGACTTTAACAGTGATATATCTAATACCGGCTTAAATATAATCGTTCTTAGATATGCCGAAGTATTATTGACCTACGCTGAAGCAAAGATTGAGTTGAATGAAATCGACCAATCCGTATATGAGGCAATCAACAAAGTTAGGGATCGTGCAGGAATGCCGCCCTTGGACCAATCGAAATATAGCGGGCAACAAGAAATGCGGGAGGCTGTCCGTCATGAGCGGCGTGTAGAGCTTGCAATGGAGGGCTTGCGTTGGTTTGATATTCAACGATGGGAGATAGGAGATACGGTCATGAATGGCCAAACCTATGGTGCACGGCTTGGAACCGTTGACTCGGAGACGGGAAAAGTTACGTGGAGTGATGAACGAATAGAAGTAGAAAACCGTGTCTTTGATCCATCTAAAAATTATTTATGGCCGGTCCCCCAAAGTGAACGTGATATAAATGATAA
>DATGUX010000162.1:0-3779 GCA_035300985.1 Fodinibius sp. | reverse complement strand
GCTACCGTTCCGGTAAGAAATCTATAGAAACTTTCCGGCGCCCTATCGCCCTGTGCCTGAACTGATGCATTCAAGCCAACCATCAGCAGTGCAAACATACTCAATCGTCTCATAGACAAAAGTCTCTCCTGGTATAATTGTGTTGATATTAGAAAGTCGGATTTTTCTGTTATTGTTCCATAATCTCCATCTTATCGGCAAAGTAGGAGGTAAAGTCGCGCATATCCTCGGCCATGCCTTCTTCATTGGTGGAGTTCTCGAAGGTATCGGCCATCGTAATCAGAGTCTGATGGTAAAACACCTTCATCTCGTCGATCGTCATCTCTTTGGTCCACAGATCCAGGCGCAGTGTATCCTGTTTCTCAGGATCCCACATGGAGAGCAACATTGCCCGGCAGTTGGCAATCCCCTCTCCGGCTTTGTCAGTGGCATTCCAGTCAATATTTGTGGGCACATCGTTATCATCCAGTTCTACGGTGATGCTTATTTCTTTCTTGTTATCGGACATAAATGGAATAAGTTGTAACTGATCAAGATTGTTTAATAGTAACGGGAAAAGACACATTAAAAAGGCCTCATCCAATATAATATATGAATGAGGCCAATACCTGAGCTGCCGCTTAATTAATATCGGTAATGCTCGGGTTTGTAGGGGCCTTCCTGTGAAACATCGATATATTCGGCCTGTTCTTCGGAAAGTTCATCAAGCTCAACACCGATCTTCTTGAGATGCAGGCGTGCTACTTTTTCATCCAGGTTTTTGGGCAGTACGCTTACTTCCAGCTCAAAATCTTCGGGCCGATTCCAGAGTGCGATCTGGGCCAGCGTCTGATTGGTAAAGCTGTTGGACATCACGAAAGAGGGATGGCCGGTGGCATTCCCCAGATTCATCAGCCGTCCTTCGGAGAGCAAAATAACTTCTTTGCCGTCTTCCAGCTTAAACAGATCTACCTGGGGCTTGATAGTGTCGCGCTCGGCATTATCCTTCAGCCAGGCCACGTCAATCTCATTATCGAAGTGCCCGATATTGCCGACGATGGTTTTGTCTTTCATCATCTGGAAATGACGGGCCGTCAAGATATCTTTGTTGCCGGTAGCCGTCACAACAATATCGGCTTCTTTGATGGCGTCGTCCATCTTCTTCACCTCGTACCCGTCCATAGCGGCCTGGAGGGCACAAATAGGATCGATCTCCGTAACGATTACGCGTGCACCGGCACCGCGGAGGGAAGCCGATGAGCCTTTGCCCACATCACCATAACCGGCTACCACGGCCACTTTACCGGCCAGCATCACGTCGGTAGCCCGCTTAACGGCATCCACGCACGACTCGCGGCAGCCGTATTTATTGTCAAATTTCGATTTGGTGACCGAATCGTTCACGTTGATGGCGGGTGCACCCAGCGAGCCCTCTTTGGCCATCTTGTACAGGCGGTTCACGCCGGTGGTGGTCTCTTCTGAGATACCGTTGATACCGTCCAGCAACTCGGGATAATCGTCGTGAACCAGCTTGGTAAGATCACCGCCGTCATCCAAAATCATATTCAGAGGCTCATCGTCTTCAAATAAGATCGTCTGCTCAATAGCCCACCAAAACTCTTCTTCGTTCATTCCTTTCCAGGCATAGACGGGCACGCCGCTCTCGGCAATAGCCGCAGCAGCATGATCTTGCGTAGAAAAGATATTGCAAGAGGACCATTGCACCTCGGCACCCAGCTCTACGAGGGTTTCAATCAAAACGGCTGTTTGTACCGTCATATGCAGGCAACCGGCAATACGCGCTCCTTTCAGCGGCTGTTCATCGGCATACTCATCGCGCAGTGCCATCAGCCCCGGCATCTCCGCCTCAGCCAGGCGAATTTCTTTGCGACCAAAGTCTGCCAGGCTAATATCTTTTACTTTATAAGGGAGTTTCTCTTTTACCTTCTGTGCCATGGTTTAAATACTTAATTTCTGTTAAATGAAAGTCTCGCAAAATACAGCTTTTCCCGCGTTTACTCAACACTTTTAGCATCTTAACAGCAGCCCGAAGCAAGATCATTCCAAATATTTTCGGCAGAGCTTAAAATTTTGTTCCCAAAATGGTTATATCTTCCCGATCTAATCATCGGTTGAAGAGTTTGCACCTCTCATATACCTTTGGCCAACAACAAATAATCAGTCTCTCAAAGCTCGCGCTCAATGATTTTCATAATTTTCTCATAATCATGCTCAGGCCCCTCGCTCCCGATCGATGAGCCCGTAAATTGCCCCTTGGGATCAAGAAAGAGTTTGTAAGGAATTCGATCTATGCCCAGCCGCTTGTGAACATTGCCTGAATCCAGCAGGTAGGTGAACCGATAATCATGATCTTCGGCAAAGTCACGTGCATCGTCGGCATCATCGGCAAAGCCCGGAGTGACGGCCAAAACTACAAAGTCATCGGAGTACTTCTCCTGTAATTTGTTGAGCCCGGGAAAACTGTTCGTACAGGGCTTGCACCATGTTTCCCAAAAGTCAATCATGATAACTTTGCCCTTGAAATCGGTCACTGAAACGGTATCTCCCTCAAAGTCGGTAAATGCTGCCTGCTCTACCGCGCGTTTAAAGGCAAAAATTCCTTTCACCGGTTCAACCGATTCGGAACTCTTTTCGATTGTGCCACAGCCGCTTATTGTCAATAATAAATACCCGATAAGTACCGCCGTTAAAGGAACAATCCGGGTGCAGCGATGTCGCTTACATCCGGTGTTCCTCAATAATTTCCCTGATTTTTTTGTAGTCTTGTTTCGGTCCATAGCTGCCCAGCGATTTTTTTATAAAGTTTCCCTCTGCATCTATAAAAAGCTTATATGGAATATTTTGAACCTTAATCCTTTTGTACAATTCGTTGGTATCCATCAGGAACCGGAAGCTATAATCATGCTCATCGGCAAAAGCCTTTGCATCTTTGCGAGTATCGCTAAAACCAGGCGTCACCGCCAGCATGACAAAATCATCGGAATATTCCTCCTGCAACTTCTGCAGTGTGGGGAAACTTTCAATACAGGGCGCGCACCAGGTCTCCCACAGATCGATCATCACCACCTTCCCTTTAAAATCTGATACCTGCACCGTATCTCCATCCAGCGAAGTGAAGGCGGCCTGCTCTACATAATCAGCTATAGGCGAGCGCTGCGTTGAATCGGCCGCCGCCTGTGCATTTTCTTCTGAATCGGGAGAGGTGTTCTGGGCGTCTTCGTTCGAAGAGCACCCGATAAATAAACTTAGCACCAGCAGAGGTAGTATTTTTTTCAAAACGTTGTAGATCATAAATTGTTTGTTGTCCTTTGAATAATAAACTGATTAACGCTTTCCTTCAGTGCCTCAAAATAGTTAATAATAAATAAAATATCTGTTCCGGATATACTTTTTATGTCCCCTCCTTACAGTAACATAAATAATACTCGGAAGATTATTTGGTTAAATCACAGCCTAATAAAAATTACATAACGAGATAAAGAATTATTTTATTTAACATTAATATTTAACATATTTTAAAATATTAAGCATTTTAAGTAATAATAATAATAGCGTTGCTTCATTTTTTAACAAAAATTTAACTAAATAAAAGAATGACCAAAAAGTATTTACTCCCGCTAACCATAGTTTTAATCCTTTTTCTTGGCAACTCATTAAGTTATGCACAGGAAAGCTTCATCCAGAAACTGGAGAATGAAGCGATTGTGGACCGAAAAGTGATGGTGCCGATGCGTGATGGCGTTCGACTCTCTACCAATATTTATCGACCTAAAACCGAT
>DATGUX010000161.1:0-4789 GCA_035300985.1 Fodinibius sp. | reverse complement strand
TATGTGGGCTACGACGAAGGCGGCCAGCTGACGGAAGCCGTGCGCCGGCAGCCTTACTCGGTCATCCTGCTGGATGAGATCGAGAAGGCCCATCCGGATGTGTTCAACATCCTGCTACAGGTGTTGGATGAAGGACGCCTGACCGACAATAAGGGCGTGACGGTGGACTTCACCAATACCATCATCATTATGACCAGCAACATTGGCTCGCATCTCATTTCGGATAAAATTGAAGAGGTGGGCGGCGATTTTTCCGATCAGGTATATAACGAGCTGCAGGATAAGCTGATCGACCGGCTGAAGCAGACTATACGCCCCGAGTTTCTGAACCGCGTGGACGATATCATCGTCTTCCACCCGCTTAGCCAGGAAAATCTGCGCGACATTGTGGATATTCAACTGAAGCGTATGCATCAGATGTTAGCCAAACGAAATGTGACGCTAAACCTGACCGACAAGGTTAAAGACTGGCTGGCCCATCGCGGATACGATCCCGTTTATGGAGCGCGCCCGCTGAAGCGACTCATCCAAACGGAGATCACTAACCGCCTGGCCACACAGCTCATCCAGCGCGAGGATGACGAGCCCATTGAGTTTGAGGCCACCCTATCCAAAGGCGGTGAACATATCGAGTTTGCCGAAGTGTTTAGCAATGCTGAGGCGTGGGCAGAAGAGACCTAATTCCAGATGCAAGATTCAGGATACAGGATGAAATAAAACCTGTATTCTGTTTCTTAATCTATACAACAGCCTGCTGCTGTTAGTGTACTTCAGCTCAACCATCAATAAAAGTAATGGTAACTTGTTGCGCAGATTCTTTAGTGCTTTCCAATAACAGGCCAATCGAATTTGCCGAGGTCTTTGAGGATGCCGAGGCCTGGGTGGAGGAGGCATAGGGAACTGCAGAATATCCCGCAAGGAATATCGAATTTCGAAGTAATTGTTTCCTCATTCGATATTCCTTGTATTACGGTTCGGTATTCCTTTAAGCAAAAGTGCCGATATACACTACTGCCACTGATTTGGCGCTTGATAGCTTTTTTGCTATCATATAGTATGACTAATCTGAATCCTGCATATCTATTACGTGAAGCCCGTTCACGAGCAAGTCTTTCACAACGGGAGCTTGCCGAACGGGCTGGAACAGCGCAATCGGTCATTGCCCGAATTGAGCTGGGCAAAACTAATCCATCAACCGCAACACTCAATAAACTTTTGGCCTCAACCGGATTTGAGTTGCAAACTGAATTGGTGGTGCGCCCCATAAAAAACAGCCACATGCTGGAAGATGTTGAACGTATTCTGCAATTGTCGCCAGAGGAACGTCTTGAGGAAGTGAAAGCGGCCAACAAATTTTTAACCGGTGCTCAACATGTTTAACAAATCATCATTTGATCCTGAGGTCATTATTAAAACACTGGCCAAGCATCAGGTAAACTACATTTTAATTGGGGCCCTCGCTGCCCGCCTCCAGGGCTTTCCCCGCATGACCGCTGATACGGATATCACACCGGCGCAAGATATCGGAAATATCGAACGGCTCGCGCAAGCCTTAAACGAATTAAATACACGTGTTTTTACTGAAAGTGTTCCCATAGGGCTTCCCTTTGATTGCAGTGCTGCCAATCTTAAACAATCTCGACTCTGGAATTTTATAACAGATGCTGGTCGTCTTGATGTTGCCTTTAAACCAATTGGGACAGATGGATATAACGATTTAATAAAAAATGCAGAAAAGTATAAAGTCTACGGGGAAACAATATACGCTGCCAGTCTTGAGGATATTATCCGCTCTAAAAAGGCTGCTGATAGGCCGCAAGATCGGCAGGACGTTATTATTTTGCGAGAGATACTGAAACGGAAAAAATAAAATTGGGAATGGTCGGGCTGGCAGCCCGACCTACATACCATCCGTTTCAATCTGTGTAAATCTGCGGCTAAAAAAGTCTAAAGTAAAGCTTCCGGATTCAAGCCTTTCAACTCATCGACAATAAACGTCCGGCCTTCCCGAATTTTCTCTCCATCCAGGTAGACATCCGCGCCGATACAGACCAGATCCCAGTGGATGTTGCTCTCGTTGCCGTTGGGGGCTATTTCATAGTCGTTACCGAGGGTCAGATGGTTGGAGCCGTATATCTTCTCATCAAACAAAATATCGTACATCGGCTCTTCGATCACGGGATTGAGGCCAAAGCTGAATTCCCCGAAGCGTCGCGCGCCCTCGTCAGTATCCAGAATTTCCTTGAGTGAATCGTTATCAGACGAATCAAAATCGACCACAACGCCGTTCTTTACCTCCAGCTTCACAAATTCAAAAGGCTTGCCCTGATACACGCTGGGCGCATAGCTGATATGCCCGTTGACTGAATCCAGAATAGGTGATGAAAACAGCTCACCATCCGGGATATTACGCTTACCGAAACAGGGGATCCAGCTTTGTCCCTTAACGGAGAATTCAATATCCGTACCGTCACCTTTCAGCTGAACCGTATCCGTTTCTTCCAGTCGTGATTGAAGCGGCTTCATGGCCTCTTCAAGTTCGCTATAATCCAGCAGGCAGGCCTTATAATAAAACTCGCGAAACTGCTGCGTCGGCATGCGAGCGTTCATGGCAAAGGCTTCCGAGGGGTAACGCAGCACTACCCAATTGGTGTTATTGACGCGCTCTTTGAAATGGACGGGATCGGCAAAATAATCAGCATAGGCTTTATTTGCCTTTTTGCCGACATTGGCCTGTTCATAAATATTGAGCGAAGCACGAACCCCAACAAAGGCATCCATTTCTTTCATTAACGGAAGCTGATCGACCTCGGCCTGATCCTTCCAGAAAGATTCATCACCCGTTTCAGCCAGGATGCGCCGGATTTCCGTATCTTCAATCTGCACAAATGGATTTACGTCCATGGCTCGTGCTTCTTCCACGAGCGCCCGCAACAGACCAATACCGTTCAGTCCTACCAGCTGCAGCAGTACGTTTTGGCCGGCTTCCAGCTCGCAGCTGAAGTTGAGAATTTTCTTAGCTAATTGTTGATCTTGATCACTATACATATGACTAATTATTTTATATTTCTATTTACTCATTACTAACTACCAAAAAAACTAATAATCATACTCCCACTGGATATCCAGCCCTTGCTTATTGTCAGCGCCCTGGTTTAAAATAAGCTTAAGGTTTTCTCTGAGAAAGTACTCAAGATAGAAGCCGGTTGAGGGGTTAACCCCTGTAAGCACGTTCTGAATGGCAAAAAATACTTTGGGGTTGACGTACCAGCCTGTTGTAATAGAAGTTCCATTTTCTCCACCTATCCTGGTATTCTCAATGCGAACCACATCAATCCCCAGGCTTTTTGTAGCTAAGGACTCAACCCGGTCCATAAGTATTTCCATCGCAAAATCAGCGGTTACATTGCTGCTGCTGGTATTTGCAACCGACTGTTCTGCGGGATTTAGTTTGTAAAAAGGCTGCCCGAACAGCGTATAGCTGATGATGCCTGCAAGATCCATTGGAGGACTGCTTTCGTATTTAAACTGCGGATCTTCTACCGTACCCTCAATAATATACCATATTTTAATGTCTTGATCAGACTGTTGCGGCTCGTAAAGCGTCCGGATATTAATTCGCGGATTATCAGGCAGTCCCGAAAAAACTAATGAGCCCTCCTCCAGTTCAAAGTGTTTTCCAAGCGGTTCAACATACCCTTTCGCGGTGTTCAAAGCGCCAAAGAGCTCCAGGTCATCTCCTTTCTCTTTAAGCAGATCGAGTTCACCATCCAGCTCCAGTTCCATCTCCAGATAACGCTTGTTACGCACAAAAAAGCGGCGATTAAAGGCAACCTGCATATCCAGGGAAAGCGAGTCATATAAACTAATATTTGGCTCAATTGAACGGACCGTATCCAAGCTAACCTCTTCAACCGACTTTTCTCCAAAATTATCAAGCTCAACAAATCCGCTGATCACTTCTAATTTTCCCTCAACCTGCGGATCTGACGGACTGCCGGCTACATTCATATCCAGATTGATGATGCCGTTATACTCATCGGTATTGGCTACCTTAAAATTACTTGCGTTGAGCGAAAAGTCCATTTCCCCCGGTACCAGTTCTTCCAATGCAATAGCTCCACTGGCACGCAGGGTGCCACTGCCGCTTTTCATGCTTAAGTTGGTCAATGCTACTTCTTCCGGTCGAAATTGAAGGGTTGAAGCAATGTGGTCTAATCGGATGCCCGCCGGAACAATACGCAGCCCTCCCTTGCTGAGTGTAATCTCTCCGTGGATTTTAGGATCACCTCGTGTACCCTGAACAGAAAGATTGCCATCAATCTCACCGGTCAACTTTCGGGCTGTATTCGGGTCCAGAAAATCATTTAATGCCTTCAGTTTAAAATTATTAGTCTGTACGTCTGCAGATATACTATCCTGGGGAGCGGGCAGTGCCACATCGAAACGGTGGAGGTCTATCTTTAGAGGCATCCGGGCATTAATTTCCAGCGCCTTTTGGGCAAGCGAGGTGAGCTCGGCATTGAACGAAAGGCTCGACTGCGAATGCTCATAGCCAACCGAGGCAACAAAAGAATCGATGGGCACATCTGATACCCTGGCCTCCGTCAGACGCATTGCCGCATCCATCTCAGGCTTTCCGGCCTGTCCCCGCAAACTGCCGTGAAATCGGAGTATGCCTTCCGTATCCTCATATCCTGCCTGACTCAGCAGCTTTTCAAAGCGACTTAATTTTATGGCGTACAGATCCAGATTTCCGCGTACCGGATTGCTAAAAAAGGCCTCATCC